>JBJTJU010000121.1:0-5432 GCA_046096165.1 Phycisphaerales bacterium
TGCCCGGGAGGAACCGGCGCAGCGCCACCAGGCCACGGCCGTTGACGACCCGCCTCACCTCCAGCCCCCACGGGGCGCCATCGCTGCCCTCGGCGGCCATGCGCGGAATGCTATCGGTCGCACAGGCGCACGAAGTTCGCCGAAGGGGCCCATCCCGTGATGGGTGGGCCTCGCGCTTTGCGTTCATGGTCGTGACGGCGGTCCCTGTGCGTGCAGGGCCGCCGGGCCTGTGTGCGTTCGATCCATGGGCTGAGCTCGCATGAGCTCAAAGGAGTGTGGCGTGTATGCGTTCGGCTGTCCTATTGTCATGGGCCGCCGCGTCGGCATGGGCCAACGCGGCATGGTCCGGCGTCACCGTGACCGGTGGCGGGTGGACCTTCAACGTCGGCCAGATCGGCAAGGCCATGGCCTTGATCGAGGACCAGGGCGACGCGGGCGTGCACTACATCGTGCACGCGTCCTCGGGCGACTACATGTCATTCACGCAGGCGGCGAACTCCACGCTCACGTGGGGAAGCTCGCCGGGCGTGCTGACGGTCGCGGGAGACCTCGCGACCTCCGGCACGGTGCTCTTCGAGATCATGGGAAAGTCAAACTCAGGGGCGGCAGGCGGGGGAACGGTGGAGTTCGACACCACGCTGGTGGCCGGCGACATCCACCTGCGGGACAACGCGATGCTGTCATTCCTGGTCTCGCCGGGCATCGCGTTCCAGTACGGCGACTCGCTGACGCTCATGGCCACGGCCGACGGTCGATCGATCATCGCCAACCTTGACCTGCTGCGCGGCACGATGACCGGGCTGCCGAACCTCCCGGACGGCCTTGCCTGGGACCTTCGGATCGCGCAGAGCAGCTTCGAGGGCTACGGCGGCGACTCGCTCGTCCTCATGGCGGTCCCCATGCCCGGCCCGGCGGCGCTCTTCGCGCTGGCGGCGGTCACCGGGGCCAGGCGACGGCGGCGCTGACCGCCCGCCCGCGGCTCACTTCGTGGTTCGCCAGAAGCGTGCCTTTAACTTCCACCGCTCGCGCGATCCGGGCAGCGGCACTAACGCCGACAACGGCCCCTGCCCGGACGCGCCGCGCCGGTACACGTCGTCGCGCGCGGCCCAGTCCTCCACCGTGGCCTCGGCCTTGGTCACCATCACCAGGTCGGCTCCGACGTCTGCCGCGGCGGCCAGCGCCTCGGCGGTGCCGTCGGACTCAGACGACGAGAGGAACTCGCTGGTGCCCAGCTCCGTCGCAGTGCCCTCGGCGGGAGGTGTCGTGACGACCCGCGGACCCTCGACCGCCGCCTCGCGGCGTCCGGCATAGTTGGTCAGGAACGGGTTCACCGAACACGCCATGGCAAGCATGGCGCACGCGGCGCACGCAACGACTCGGATCACGCGGAGCATCACGAGATCGTATCGATCGCCGGACGCTATCGTCCGGCCGTGCCGACCCCGAACATGCCCGGCCGCGCCCGCCGCGGGCGCGCGCGCTGGTGGCTGCTCGCGGGATACGTCTCTGCCTACGGCGGGTTCATCGCGGTGACAGTCGTTTCGCCGGGGACGCTCGCGGTGCGCGCGGTCGCCGGCCTCAACCTGGCGGTGGCGTGGGGCCTGGGCCTCATCGCGCTCGCTTTCGTGATCGCCGTGGCAGCCATCCGCCTGCCGGAGGACCGGTGACCGGCACCGACTGGACCAGCATCGCGGTCTTCGCCGCATTCACCGCCGGCGTGCTGGTGCTCAGCTCGATGCTCGGCCGGCGCGCCACGGACGCGGGCGGCTACTTCGCCGCGCACGGCCAGGTCGGGTGGTTCGTCAACGGCCTCGCCTTCGCGGGTGACTACCTCTCGGCGGCCAGCTTCCTCGGCATCTGCGGCCTCATCGCGTTCTGGGGCTTCGACGGATTCCTGTACTCGATCGGATACCTCGCCGGGTGGATCGTGGCGCTCCTGGTGGTGGCGGAGCCGATCCGGCGGCTGGGGAAGTTCACCTTCGCGGACGCGCTGAACGCGCGCTTCGAGTCCCGCGCCGTCACGGTGATGGCCGCGGTGAGCACGCTGGTCGTGAGCCTCTTCTACCTGGTGCCGCAGATGGTGGGCGCGGGCGCGCTGATCACCCCGCTCCTCGGGCTGCCGCACTGGGCCGGCGTGGCGCTCGTGGGCGTCGTGGTCACCGTGATCGTCGCCACCGCCGGCATGGTGAGCACCACCTGGGTGCAGTTCATCAAGGGCGGCATGCTCCTGGTGCTCTGCGCGTGGCTGGTGGCGATGATCCTGGCACGCGGCCTGGAGGTGCACGACCCCGGCCCGCCGCGCGACGCCCCGGCCCGCGGGGTCGGGTCGGTCACCGCGCTGCCGGCATGGAGCGTCGACGGCGCCCCGGCCGGCGCCGACGGCCTCGTGCGCACCGAGGGCGCACGGACCGGGCCGCTCGGGCCGCTCGACTACCTGCGCGCCTTCGGCGACGCCGAGGTGGCGGCATGGCGCACCTCCGCGCGCACCGCGCCGGACGGCACGACGACCCGGGTTGCCTCGCCCGAACGCATGCGCGGCAACGACCTGCTGATGCCGGGGAACAGCCCGACGTTCCGCGGCCTGCGCGACGGAAGCGTGATGGAGCGGCTCGACTTCGTGTCGCTGATGCTCGCGCTGTTCCTGGGGACGGCAAGCCTGCCGCACATACTGATCCGCTACTACACGGTGCGGGACGTGCGCAGCGCCCGGCTCAGCACCGTGGTCGGGATCGGCGCGATCGGCGGCTTCTACGTGCTCACGCTGTTCCTCGGCCTCGGGGCGATGACCTCGGGAACGCTGGACACGGGCGACAGCAACCTCGCGGCGCCGCTCCTCGCGCGCAGCTTCGGCAGCGTGCCGTTCGCGCTCATCTCGAGCGTCGCGTTCTTCACCGTGCTGGGCACCGTGAGCGGGCTGGTGCTCGCGGGAAGCGGTGCGGTGGCCCGCGACCTTGCCGGCACCCTGCTCGGCCGCGTGCCCGACGAAGCGGCGCAGATGCGCATCGCGCGCCGGTCGGCGCTTGCGCTCGGCGCGGGGGCCATCGTGCTGGGGCTCCTCTTCCGCGACCTGAACGCATCGTTCCTGGTGGGCTGGGCGTTCAACGTCGCCGCCAGCGCCAACCTGCCCGCCCTGGCGATGGCGCTCTTCTGGAAGCGCGCGACCGGCGCCGGCGTCGCCGCGGCGATCGGCACCGGGCTTGCCTCGAGCCTGGGGTGGGTGCTCTGCTCGAAGGACGCGTTGACCAAGGTCTACGGGCTCGACGGCAGCCTGTCCCCGGTGCCGTTCAGCCAGCCGGCGCTCGTCACCATCCCGCTTGCGGCCGCGGTGGGCATCGCGGTCTCGCTGTCCGCGGGCCGGCGATCGGCGAACGTCATCCCATGATGACGCCCGCCACCGCGGCGGTCATCCAGCACGCAAGCGCCCCCGCCGCCATCGCCCGAAGTCCCAGCCGCGCCAGGTCCGCACGCCGCTCGGGCGCCATCGCGCCGAGGCCGCCGACCTGGATCGCCACCGACGGCAGGTTGGCGAATCCGCAGAGCGCGAACGTGGCGATCGCCACGCCGCGCGGGGACATCGATCCATCCTGCGCCGCCTTCGCGAGATCCATGTAGGCGACGAGCTCGGTGGCCACCACCTGCGTGCCCATGAGGGACGCCAGCGCCTGCGCATCCGCGCCGCCGCCGACCAGCCATGCCAGCGGCCAGAGCGCGAATCCCAGGATGTTCTGGAAGGTGAGCACCGGCAGGCCGAGGTCCGCGCGCCACGAGGCAATCGGCAGCCACGCCGCGTCGACGTCGCTGAGCGCCGCGAGCGGCCAGTTCAGGAGCGCGATCAGCGAGACGAAGGCCACCAGCATGGCGCCGACGTTGAGCGCGAGCCGCAGGCCGTCCGACGCCCCTTCCGCGGCCGCATCCATGAGGTTGACGGTGGTGCGCGGCAGGGCGTGGAGCCCGGCCCGCGACTCGTCGGGCACCGCCTCGGTCTCCGGGACCATGATCTTCGCGAGCACCAGCCCGGCCGGGGCGCTCATCACCGACGCGGTCATCAGGTGCTTGGCGACCAGGACGCGCGCGGCCTCGTCGGCACCGCCCACCATCGCCACGTACGCCGCCATCACGCTGCCGGCGATCGTCGCGAAGCCGCCGACCATCACCGCCATCAGTTGCGAGCGGGTCATGCGCGGGATGAACGGCTTCACCGTGAGCGGCGCCTCCGTCTGCCCGACGAAGACGTTGGCCGCGGCGGACAGCGCCTCGACGCCGGAGACCGCCATCGACTTCCGCAGGCACCACGCGATGAGCGCGATGACCCGCTGCATCAGGCCGAGGTGGTAGAGGACCGAGACGACGGCGGCGAAGAACACGATGATGGGAAGCACCCGCACCGCGAACACGAAGCCCCACGGCCCGGCACCGTCGCCGAGGGAACCGAAGACGAACCGGATGCCCTCATCCGAGAACGAGATGACCCGGGTCACCCCCCGGGCAAGCAGGTCGAAGGCCGCCACGGCCGGGGGAAACCGAAGCAGCAGGAATGCGATCGCGAACTGCGCCCCGACGCCGACCGCCACCGTGCGCCACGGGACCCGCGCCCGGTCGACCGAGGCGAGCCACGCAATGGCGAGGATTGCCGCGACGCCGAGCAAGCCGGTTGGCCAACCCATGGGGAGAGTCCGAGGATAGCCCTGCGGCGCGGTGAATCCGTGCTTGCCCCAGCCCATGCCGATCTGCTCCAGGCGGCCGCCCTTCAAGCGGTACATGTTCTGCGGGATGAACGGGTGCCGGTTGTTGGGCGAGGCGAACCACTCCAGCTGGGCGGTGCCGATGTTGCAGCTGGTGGTGCCGATCGCGTAGGCGCCGACGCTCACGCCGCCGACGGTCACGGCGGCGTAGTTGGAGATGCCGACGAGGTCGCCGACGATGACGTCCGCGCCCGTTCCCGACGACTGCGTGGCGACGGACAGCGTGCCTGGGCCTGCGTCCGAGGTGCCGAAGCCGCCGACCAGCACTCGGTAGGTGGTGCCGGCAGTGAGGCGGACCGACAGCGCCGCCTGGTAGCCGCAGGAATCGTCGCTGCACTGGAGCACCGCCGTCGCCGCGGTCGAGCATGACGACAGCACCGCCAGGCGCGTGTCCCAGGACGTGCCGCACGTGCTGAAGTCGTATGTCGCGGTCTGGCTCGGCGTGAAGGAGAAGTAGTTCGCCTTGTAGACCGTGTGCGCCGCGCAACCGCGGGCAGCGGGCAGAGCGACCGAGACCGTGGAGCCGGAGGTGTCGAACGCATTCGCGCCGATCGACGCGGCTGGCGCGGTGGCGCAGTCGGTCGAGCCGCCTGCGGTGCCTCCCTCGCCCGCCACGGCGTTGAACTGCCCGACGATGAGGGCGGAGGCGGTGAGGACGAACGACGTGGCGAGGATGCGGCTCTTCATGGT
>JBJTJU010000122.1:0-4353 GCA_046096165.1 Phycisphaerales bacterium
AGCCGGAGGTCTTGGCAAGCGACACGAGGTCGAGGCAGCAGCGCCGAAGCTGCGCCACCGAGCCCGGTGCGGCATCCACGTCGCCGCGGTAGCAGAGCTGGATGGAGTCGAGCACCAGGAGTTCCGGGCGCAGGCGCCGGCACTCCTCGGCGATCACCGCGATGTTCGGCTCGGCAAGCACCAGGAGGTTCGACGCGCGCGCGCCATCCGCCGCGCCCTCCAGGCGGTCGGCGCGCATGCGCACCTGCGCGGCGCTTTCCTCGCTGGTGGCGTAGAGGACGCGCTTGCCGGAATCGGCGAGCGCCGCCGCCGCCTGCAGGAGGAGCGTGCTCTTCCCGATGCCCGGGTCGCCGCCGAGGAGCGCCACGCTTCCCGGCACCACGCCGCCGCCGAGGACGCGGTCGAACTCGGCGATCCCCGTGGGGAGCCGCGGCACATCGAGCGACTTCACCTCGGCGAGCGCCACCGCGCGGCGGGCGCCGGCGGCACCGGGCGCGCCCGTCGCCGTGCCATCGCCCGACGCCGCGGCGCCAAGATCCAGCGCCCCCGGCGGCGCGGCCTCGGCACCGCTTCGGTCGACGAACCGGTCGAGCGCGTCCCACGCGCCGCAGTCGGGGCACTTCCCCATCCACTTGGGCTGGACGTTCCCGCAGTCGCGGCAGACGTAGCTGGTGCGCACCTTGGCCATGGCGGGGCCGAGTGTAGGAACGCCCGGTGAAGCACCTGCGTACCATCGCCGAAATGCACGCCATGCACGCGATCCGCGGCGCCTGGAACCTGTTCCTCCTGGGGTGCGCGACCGGCTTCCGGCTGCGCGGGCGCTACTGGTCGTGGCGCATGGAGACGGCCTTCGGCACCGACCGCGCGAAGTGGCCGTCGGCCGCGGCGCGACGCCGCGCGGCGCTCGAGTACGGGGCGTGGGTGGGCGCGATGCGCCGGCTCAGGCGGGGCTGAAGCGGCTGCCGATCAGGCCGACCTTGGCGTTCGGGCTGGCGCTGCGGGGAAGCTTCGGCCCCACGAACCAGACGATGCCGAGGCACAGCAGGCTGCCGAGCCACATCCACTGCGCGGCGCCGAAGTAGACGAACACCGCGGTGCAGGTGAGCACCAGGAGCGAGGTGGGGATCATGCCCTCCCACGCCAGGCGCATCAGCTGGTCGAAGCGGAAGCGCGGCAGCGTCCAGCGCAGCGCGATGCCGAGCGCCAGCACCACGAAGGTCTTGCCGGCCATCACGCCGATCTGCGCCAGGATGAGCGGCAGGCCGCCGGCGGCGGGCAGGTCGCTCCCGAACTGGCCCGCGAAGGGATTGATGCTCCAGCCGCCGAGGAAGAGCACCGCGAAGAGCGCGGCGCCCGCGATCATGTTGAAGTACTCGGCCAGGAAGAAGAGCGCGAAGCGCATGCTCGAGTACTCGGTGTGGTAGCCGCCGACCAGCTCGCTCTCGCACTCGGCGAGGTCGAAGGGCAGGCGGTTGGTCTCGGCGAGCATGCAGGTGTAGAAGAGGATGGCGGCAAGCGGCTGCTGGACGATGTTCCAGGTGCTGGCCTGCTGCTGGGCGATGATCCCGGACGGCGTGAAGCTGCCGCTCATCAGGATGACCGCGAGCATGGCCACGCCCATCGGGATCTCGTAGCTGACGATCTGCGCGGAGGCGCGCATCCCGCCGAGGAACGAGAACTTGTTGTTCGAGGCCCAGCTGGCGAGCGCGACGCCGTAGACCGAGAGGCTCGCGAGGGCCAGCATGTAGACGACGCCGATGTTGACGTCGGCGCCGACGATCTTCACCTCGCCGGTGAGGCCGAGGAAGGGGATCGAGGAGAGGTCGAGCGTGCCGCCCCAGGGGATGACCACGAAGCCGATGAGGGATGGCACCGCGAGCATGGCCGGCGCGGAGAAGAACATCGCCTTGTCGACGTGCTTCGGGGTGTAGTCCTCCTTCAGGAAGAACTTCAGGCCGTCGGCGATCGGCTGCAACAGGCCCCACGGACCGACGCGGTTGGGGCCAACGCGGTCCTGCATCCACGCGGAGAGGCGCCGCTCGAGCCAGATGGCGTAGGCGCAGGACACCAGGATGACGTGGAGCGCCAGGAAGACGACCAGCGCGCTGGCCACGAGCTGCGCGAGCGCCGGGCCCTTGGGAAACCACGCGGGCAGGAAATCGTTCACGAAGGTCAGCGCGTCTTGCATGGTGAGGGGCCCGAAGCGGGAGCGGAAGTATAGGAGTCGCCCGTCAGACCGCCGCCGGCACGGGCGCGGGGGCGACGGGCTTGGCCGCCGGGCGCGCCAGGTGCGGGAAGCAGTCCTGCACGGCCACCACGTCCCACGTGCCGGCGCGCAGCGCCTGGATCGCCTGCATCGCGGCGCGGGCGCCGGCGATGGTGGTGATGATCGGCACGTTCGAGCGCACCGCCTGGGCGCGGATGCGGCCCTCGTCGGTGGTGCCGCCCTTCTTGGTCGGCGTGTTGATGACGAGCTGGATCTGGCCGTTCGAGATCAGGTCGAGGACGTTCGGGCGCCGACCGGTGGCGATCTTCGGCACCACCACCGCGCGGATGCCGAAGCCCGCGAGTGTGGCCGCGGTGCCGTCGGAGCAGTGCACCGTGAAGCCCATCGAGTCGAGGCTGCGCGCCACCTCGATGGCCTGGTGCTTGTCGGCGTCGCGCACGCTGAGGAACACGTTGCCCGAGGTGGGCAGGTGCACGCCCGCGGCCATCTGCGCCTTGGCGAAGGCGACCGGCAGGCTGCGGTCGGTGCCCATCACCTCGCCGGTCGAGCGCATCTCGGGCCCGAGCACCACGTCGACGCCGGGGAACTTCGAGAACGGGAAGACGCTCTCCTTCACGGCGTAGAAGCCGGTGTCGTCCACCTCCGCGGCGCCGAGGGACTCGAGCGACGCGCCCATCATCACCTTGGCGGCGAGGTTGGCCCACGGGATGCCCTTCGCCTTCGAGACGAAGGGCGCCGTGCGCGAGGCGCGCGGGTTCACCTCCAGGATGTAGACGACGTCGTCCTTCACGGCCATCTGCACGTTCATCAGGCCGCGCACGCGCAGGCGCTCGGCGAGGGTGCGGGCCTGCGTGCGGATGCGGTTCACCAGGCTCGCCGGCAGGCTGTAGGGCGGTACCGTGCAGGTGCTGTCGCCGGAATGGATGCCGGCCTCCTCGATGTGCTCCATGACGCCGCACACGACGGCGCGCGGCGACGGGCTCTTCTGCGGCACCTGCCTCGTGCGGCTTGCCTCGTGCGGCTCGAAGTCGGCCACCACGTCGACGTCCACCTCGATGGCGTCCGAGAGGAAGCGGTCGATGAGGACCGGCGCGTTCGCGAGGTCGCTCACGTTGACCGCGGTGGTCATGTACTTGCGCAGCGCGGCCTCGTCGAAGCAGGTCTCCATGCCGCGGCCGCCGAGCACGTAGCTCGGGCGCACGAGCACCGGGTAGCCGACGCGCTTGGCCTCGGTGACGGCCTCGTCCAGGCTGCGCGCGATCCCTGAGGGCGGCTGCGCGAGGCCCAGTTCCTCGAGCACGGCCTTGAAGCGGTCGCGGTCCTCTGCGAGGTCGATGCTGTCGACGCCGGTGCCGATGAGCGGCACGCCCGCGGCCACCAGGCCGTGCGCCAGGTTGAGCGGCGTCTGCCCGCCGAACTGCACGATGCAGCCGATCACCGCGCCCGCGCGGTCGGCCTTGTCGATGCCGCCGCCGTTCAGGCGCTCGACCACGTTCAGCACGTCCTCGAGCGTGAGCGGCTCGAAGAAGAGCAGGTCGCTGGTGTCGAAGTCGGTGCTGACCGTCTCCGGGTTGGAGTTGATCATCACGCTCTCCAGGCCCATCTCGCGCGCGGCGAAGGACGCCTGGCAGCAGCAGTAGTCGAACTCGATGCCCTGGCCGATCCGGTTGGGGCCGCCGCCGAGGATGATGACCTTCGGCGTGGCCGAGACGCGCGCCTCGTCGTCGAGGTGCGGCCGGCCGCCCACCGAGTACGGCGCCTCGTAGGTGCTGTAGTAGTAGGGCGTGACGGCCTCGAACTCCGCGGCGCACGTGTCGACCAGCTTGAAGACGGGCTCGATCCCCATGCGCTTGCGCGCGGCGCGCACGGCGAGGATCGAGGTCGAGCTGATCTCCCCGAGCCACGCGTTCGCCAGCTGCGCGTCGCTGTAGCCCAGGCGCTTGGCCTCGAACATGAGTTCGCGCGGGCAGGCCTCCAGGGAGGGCACGGCGATGATGCGGTCCTCGAAGGCCACCAGCTCGGCGAACTGCCGCAGGAACCAGCGGTCGATGCGCGTCACCTCGTGCACGCGGTCGACCGACCAGCCCATCTTCAGCGCGTAGCGCACGAAGTACAGGCGGCCCTGG
>JBJTJU010000123.1:0-5410 GCA_046096165.1 Phycisphaerales bacterium
AGCTCCGCCACCTTGCCGTCGATCATCACGCCGTTGCCGCGCTCCAGGCACGTCGCGATCGCGTGGTCGCCGGCCTGCACCACCTTCACGTCCTCGCAGGTGATGCTGCCGCCCATCTTGAGCGCGGCCTCGGCCCGGAACTGCTCCTCGACGGCCGGCCAGCCGACGTGGCGCTTGCCGTCGGGCCCGAAGTCCGAGACGTCGGGCGAGTGCGACCAGACCGCGTCCATGCCGTCGGCGCTCCCGGCCATCAGGCGGTTGATCGCGGCGTAGAACGCCTCGTTCGCGGCCAGCACGTCGGCGTGCTGCTCGCCGGAGTGGTCAAGCGCCTCGTGGGCGAGCCGGTGCGCGGCCATGCGCGCGCAGCCGGCCGCACCGGCGGCGCCGAGGAGCGCGGCGATCGAGAGGGCCGAGGCGATTCGGATGGTGGTCATCGGTGGTGTTCCTGGGGTGGTGCGGGGCGCGCTCAGCGGCGAGACACCGGGGCGAGCGTGGCGTCGGCGTGGTGGTGGATCATCTTCCAGGCGCTGCCCTCGCGGGTGAACACGTTGGTCGCGCGTGTGCGCACCGTGACCGGCTTGCCGTCGACCATCAGGCCGCTCGCCGCCTCGATGCAGGTGACGATCCCCATCTCGTCGCCGACGAACGCAGCCGCGTTCTCGCATGTCACGGAGCCGCCCATGCGCTTGGCGGCTTCCTCGCCGAAGCGGTGCTCGACCTCCGGCCAGCCGTCGAGCATCTTGCCGAAGGGCCCGAAGTCCGAGACGCCGTTGCCGTGCGACCAGACGCCGGACATCCCGGACGGATCGCCCGCCAGCACCCTGTTCAGCGCCGCGTAGAAACCGTCGTTGGCGGCCATCAGCGCCGCCGCCTCGGTGCCGCCTTCCGGTGACTGACCGATGGCCGACACCTCGAGGCCCGGGGCGACGGACAGGACGGCGAGCGCCACGGCGAGGCCGGCGGCGCGGGAAGAGGCGAGACGCGACGGTTGATTCATGGCGCGGATGGTAACGATCACGCCCCGGCGCGCGGCACGCCACGACTACGCTCCGCTCGCGATGACTCCCGACGCGCGCCACGCGAACGATCCGGCGGCCGTGCTCGTCATCCGCTGGCTCGCGCGCGCGGCGAGCCTGGCGAGCATCGGGCTCCTCGTCGCGTTCGCCACGAGCGGCGGCAACTGGCCGAGCGCGCTCGAATGGGCGCTAATCGCGTGCTTCCCGGTCGGGACGGTCGCAGGCATGGCGATCGCGTGGCGGAAGGAGATCGTGGGCGGGCTCGTGACGCTCGCGAGCCTCGCGGCCTTCTATGCGATCTACGCGGTCGCCGGTGGCGGGCCGCCGACCGGTCCGTGGTTCGTCGCCTTCGCTGCGCCGGGGCTTGCGCTGCTCGGCTGCGGGATCGCCTCGCGGCTCAAAGGCGGCGGCGCGCCCCGCCACGCCCCGCCGGAATGACCGGATCGCCACCTACGATTTCCGAGTGGAACCCGGTGCACTGATCGCACTCCTCAATGATCCCGCGGCGTTTCCCGAGCCGATGGGACGGCTGGTCGAGGTGGCGCAGACCCACGCCTCCGTCGTCTTCCTGGTGGGCGACACCGCGTGGAAGGCGAAGAAGCCGGTCACGCTCGGGTTCCTCGACTTCTCGACCCTGGAACGCCGGCACGCCGACTGCGAGCGCGAACTGCGGCTCAACCGACGGATGGTGCCGGCGATCTACCGCGGGCTGGCCGCAGTCGTTCGTGAGGGAAGCCGGCTCCGAGTCATGCGCGACCCCCCGCCACACGCGGAGGTGGTCGAGTGGCTGGTCGAGATGCGCCGCCTGCCTGCGGAGGGCATGCTTGACCGCCTGATTCCCGCGGGGGGCGTGACCGAACGCCATCTGCACGACTTCGCGAGGCGCTTGGCCGAGTTCCACGCCCGTGCCGAGGCTGGCCCGGACGTCCGGCGCCATGGCGCGCTCGACGTGGTGCGCGCGCGGCAGGATGACTGCCTCCGCCGCCTCGCCGAACACGCCACACGCCAGGCAGCCGGCTTCGATCCGCCGCTCGACGCCGCCTTCGTCGGCGCGCTCGATCGCGCCGCGCGCGCGTGGCTCGACCGCATCGCCCCGATGCTCGAGGCGCGACGGCGCGAGGGTCGCGTGCGCGACGGACACGGCGACCTGCAGGCGGCCAACGCATGCATGGTCGACGGCCGCATCGAGGCATACGACTGCCTGGAGTTCGAGGACGCGTACCGCTGCGCGGACCAGGCGATGGATCCGTCGTTCCTGGCGATGGACCTCGATCGCTTCGGCCGTCCGGACCTGGCGGAATCGTTCCTGGCCGCCTTCGCGGATGCCGCCGGAGAACGCGGCATCGACGAGCTCTTCCGGTACTTCCGGATGCACTACGCCATCGTGCGCGCGATGACGGAGTCGATCCGCCTGCACCAGCCGGAGACGCCGGCCGGAGACCTGGCGGCCATCGCCGCGAAGGTGCGCACGTACGCGCTGCTCGCAGCGGGCTACGCCGTCGAGCCCGCCACCGTGCTGGTCATGGGCCTGCCGGCCACGGGCAAGAGCACGCTGGCCGCGCATCTGGCGCGCGTCATGCGCGCGCCGGTCCATTCGAGCGACCTCGTCCGCAAGGCGTCGCATGGCGTCGCGCCCACCGAACGCGCGGATGCCGCGGCGTACACGACCAGCGCGACCGACGCGACCTACCGCGCACTCGCCGGCATGGTCGCCGGATCCAAACGCACCGTCATCGTCGATGCCTCGCAGCGCACGCGCGTCCAGCGCGCGCCGCTGGTCTCGGCCGCCACAGCGCGCGATGTTCCATGGCTCCTCGTCGACGTCGACGCCGACCGCCACACCATCGAATCCCGCATGGCACGCCGCGCCGCCGACCCGGCGCGCATCTCCGACGCCGACCTCGCCATGCATGACCGCCTGCGCGCGGAACGCGAACCGCCCGACGAGATTCCGCCGGCGCACCGCATGCAGCTCACGAGTAATGACCAGCCGGGGTGGCTCGACGCCGCCGCGGCGGCGGTGCTGACGCGGATGCTCGCCCACCCCACCCCGCGCTAGCCTTCCCGCCATGACCGCGATCGTCGCCCTCTACGCCGCCAGCGTCGCGTACGCGATCATCCGCTACGTGGCCTTCACGCCGGCCAACGCGGGGAACCTCCCGGTCTTCATCGTCAACAAGGCGGTGGCGATGGCCGCGGTGCTGTGCCTGGCGGTCGGGTTCCTGGCGGCATGTCGCCGCATGCGTGGACGACCGGTGCGCATCGATCCCGCCACGTGGTTCCGGGCCGGCATCTTCGGCGCGGTGTGGCATGTGCCCATGGCGCTTGCGATCCTGGACCCGGCGTACTTCAAGGAGTTCTTCGCCGTACCTGCCGACCCCGCGGCCCCACCGCGGCTGTCGACGGCCGGCGAGGTCGTCTTCATGTTCGGCGGACTCGCTGCGGCGACCGTCTTCCTGCTGCTCCGCCCGCACTGGACGCCGCGCGAGCGATGGCGGCTGTCGCTCGCTGCCAGCGCCGTGCTCCTCTGCCACGTCCTCTCCATGGGCTGGTGCCGCGGCGTCAACATGACCGCCAAGCACGCCTACCTGCCGCCGATGTGGCTCCTGAGCGCCATCGGCATCGCGCTCGGTGCGTGGTGGCTGCTGCGCAGTCGGCCCGCGGACGGCGGCGATGGGTCGCCGTCGCAGGGCTGAGCGCGGGACGCTCAGCCCGGGCACGCCCCCCACGCGCCGAGCAGGACGCCGAGGTCGTCGCCGTTCACGAACCCGTCCGCGTTCAGGTCCGCGGGGCATGCCCCGGCGCACGCACCCCACGCACCGAGCAGCACGCCGAGGTCGTCGCCGTTCACGAACCCGTCTCCGTTCAGGTCCGCCGGGCACGTCGATGGCGCGCCGACCCGGCCGCGCGCCTCCACCAGCATCCGCGCCGGAACCGGCAGCGGCGTGGTCGTGGTGCTGTTGGAGTAGTTGCCGAAGGTGTATCGGTCGACGAACGCGCCGTTGGCGTCGTTCATGCCGAAGCCGAGGTATGAGCTGCCCGCCGTCGGCCCGAACGCGATGCGCCACCCGTTCTGCGTCGCCGCCGCATTGGGCCCGGTGAAGCGTGCCGCCACCCAGAAGCCGCCGAAGCCAGGCGTGGAGATCGTCTCCAGGCCGACGAGCGGTGCGCTGCCCACGGGGAAGTCCCAGTCCACGCGCTGCGTGAAGTACTCCGCGGTCGCATCGAGCTGGAAAGAGCGAGACGCAATCACCTCGCGCGGGAAGTACGTGGTCCCGTTCCAGCCCATCCGCACGATCGACAGCTCGAGCCCGACCTCGGGCGCCGGTCCGCCCGTCCCGGTGCCGTAGCGCACGATGCCCGCGGTGATGCGCCGCGGCACGAAGGGGTCACTGCCCTGCGTCGGCACGAAGCAGTTGGCATACACCCAGCGCGTGGCGACGCCGTCGGGAGCGAGCGGCGGGTGGTACCAGTTGTTGTTCTCGCACGACCGGCCGTAGAGCATGTCGGCCTGCGGGGGCACCGGGTCGAGCGCCGCGCCCGAGGCGGACACCATGAAGCGCGCCGGGTTCAGGAGTCCGGACGTGGCGTCGTTCCCGAACGTGAAGATGCCCCACTCGCCCGTCGACGGGCGCAGGATGCCGAAGTTGTTGAGCGACCGCCCGATCGACGGTTCGTTCACCACGCGCCAGCCGTTGATGGCATTCGCGGCGTCCGGACCGGAGAACCGCACACCCACCCAGAACGCGCCGTAGCCGTTGGGGCCGTTGGTCTGCGTCTGCAGGTCGATCACCGGACGCGCCGAGGGATCGAGCGTCTCCCAGGAGTTCGAGACGTCGACGGTTGCCGTGGCCGTCGTCGACGCGAGCTGCGTCGAGAACGAGGCCACCGTCTCGCCGAGCACGAACGTCGTTCCCGTCCACGACATCTCCACGACGCTGACTTCCACCCCGACGGCCGGTGCCGGCGTGGTCACCGACCCCAGCCGCCGGATGCCCACGGTCAGCGAGTCGAGCCGGAACCGCGTTGCCCCGGGCGCCAGCACGTAGCAGTTCGCGTAGGCGATTCGCTGCTCGGTCGGATCCGGCGGGTTTGTGCCGGGGCCCGGGTTGTAGCGCGTGAGGGTCTGCGAGGTGGCCACATACGCAGGGGCACCCGTCTGCGCATCCGCGACGCATGCAAGCATGAGGAAGGACGCGAACGCGGCCTGCGGGATGCGGTTCTGGAATCGTTGAATCACGTGCGGGACGCCTCTCCGGGAATGCACAGGAATCCCTCGTCCCCTCGCCGCCGACGACTCGAGCAAGGTTAGCGGAGTCGGCACCCCGATCAAGAAAGTGGGGGAATCCCCGAACTGCCCCCGATCAAGGACGTATCTTCCGGAGACGCATGGC
>JBJTJU010000124.1:0-13356 GCA_046096165.1 Phycisphaerales bacterium
CACGACCGGGCGACGGCGCCACCTCGCCCACGTCGAGCGCCGGCGGCGTCGCCTTCGGCGAGAAGCGCCACCAGCGGACGCCGTCGGAGCCGAGCCACGCATGGCGGTCGCCGAACTTCGACACGCTCGCCGCCAGGCCGCGCCCCGCGCACCAGCGAAGGTCAAGGTCTCCCTGCTCGAAGTGGTCGCCCGAGGCATCCTTCCAGCGCAGCTCGGCCACGCCCTTGGCCCAGAGGTGCTTCAGGCCGCCGACGCGCGCGCGCTCGCGCGCGATGATGGCGGCCGCATCGGGCGCCGGCGCATTCGCCGCCGGCGGCGCAGGCGTCGGCCCGCCGCGGCACGCCCCCAGCACGCCGGCAACGGCCACGGCCAGCGCCAGGCGCGGCGTCACAGTTCGCTCTGCATGACCTCGCCGAGGTGCTCGGCCAGTTCCTGCAGGTCCTCGTCGCGGAGCTTGGGGTTCACCACGGCGATCGGGGGCACGGACTCGTCGGCCCCGCGGCGCTGCACCAGCCAGCGCTCCGCGTCGCCGTCGCGGTCGACGCGCACGTGCCGCAAGAGGCGCTTGCGCAGCAGCACCAGGCACAGGAGCCATCGGTAGCCGATCCGCTGCGGGCGGTCATCGCCCTCGAGCCGGTCGAACAGCTCGAGCAGCGTGTCGTCGTCGACCAGGATCCGACGCTTCTCGTCGGGCGCCGGGGCGACGGTCTTCCAGTAGCAGACCATGCCCTCCGGACGGGCGCCGCCGGTCCACGCGTCGAGGGCGAAGTCGCGGCGCACGAAGCCCGGCGACCCGGACTCGTCCGCCGGCGCGTCGCAGAGCGTCGCGACGATCGGCTCGCCCGACGCGAGCGCGCGTCCGCTCGAGGCGCAGGTCGCCGTGAAGCGACCGACCGTGAAGCCTTCCGTGGCACGAACCATGCCCGCATCGTAACCCGCGCGGCGGACGGCATCTTCCTATACTCGCCGCGCGATGCTCGAACGGCTCGGCCAGCTCTTCCGCGGGAACGAACCGGTGGCGATCGCCGTCGAGCTCGCGGTCATCTGGCTGGCCGTGTTCCTGGTGCTGCGCTTCCTGCGCGGCACGCGCGGCGCGGGCGTCCTGAAGGGCGTGATCGTGGTGCTCGCGGCCATCATCCTGTCCCTGCGCTTCGCGGGAAGCGGCGCCGACACGTTCGCGCGCCTGCGCTTCGTGGCCGAGGCGCTGGCCGGGACGCTGGCCATCGCGCTCGTCGTGATCTTCCAGCCCGAGCTGCGCCAGGCGCTCATCCGCCTCGGGCGCTCGCGCTGGCTGGCCGGCCGCGACCGCCGCTTCACCGAGACCGTTCCCGCGATCGAGGAGGCGGTCGGCTTCCTCTCGCGCAACCAGTTCGGCGCCCTGATCGTCATCGAGCGCTCCGTGCCGCTCGGCGAGGTCGTCAGTTCCGGCGTGCCGCTCGACTCGCTGGTGTCGGCGCGGCTCCTGGAGAGCATCTTCTGGCCCAACAGCCCGCTGCACGACCTCGCGGTCGTGGTGAGCGGGGACCGCGTGGTGGCCGCCAACGTGCAGCTGCCGCTCGCCGACCCGGAGAACGTGCCGCCGCGCCTCGGCTCGCGCCACCTCGCGGCCGTCGGCATCACCGAGGAGACCGACGCGATCGTGGTCGTCGTGAGCGAGCAGACCGGTGCGGTGCGCATCGCCGCGGGCGGGCGTCTCGGCGAGCCCGTCCCCGTCGAGGGATTCGCCGAGGAACTGCGACGCGCGATCACCGCCGAGGAGCCCCTGCCCGCCGAAGGCGAGGGGCAGTCGGCATGAGCGCGCGCCGCGACTGGCGTTCGGACCTCGTGAACGTGGTGGCCGCCGCGGTGGTGGCGCTCCTGGTGTGGGCCTACGCGAACGACCGCACGCGCGAGACCGCGACCCTCGCGGGCACGGTGCGCCTCGCGGTGGCCGACCCGCGCGCGCAGTACGTCGAGCCGTCGGCCGCGATCACCGTGTCCGTCGAGCTGCGCGGATCGCGCCGGTCCATCGAGCGCGCCGAGCGCGCGCTCCGCGCCGGGGTCGCGCTCGCCCCCGGCACCGACGGCCTGCCCGGCGAGCCGGGCACCCACGAGGCCCGCCTGCAGGGCACGCTCCAGCTCACCGCCGCGATCGCGGAGACCGGCGCCGAGGTCGTGCGGGTACGCCCGGAGACCGCCTCCTACACGGTGGGCGCGCTCGTCACCGAGCAGGTGCCGGTCAGCCCGCTCCTGCCGAGCGCCGCCGTCCAGGGCGAGATCGCCATCGACCCCGCCGTGGTGTCGGTCACCCTGCCCTCCGAGGCCCGCGCCGCGGTCGGTCGCCTGGCGGTCGACGCGATCGTCGAGACGAAGAACCTGGAACCCGGCAAGCCGCAGCAGGTCGACGTGGACCTGCGCCTGCCGGACTCGCTCGCCCGCTGGAAGGAGCTGTGCCGCGTGGTGCCGCCGCGCGCGAAGGTGACGTTCACGCTGCTCTCGACCAACGCGCAGTTCACGATCCCCTCGGTGCCGGTGCGCGTGTCGATGCCGCCGGCCACCTCGTCGGCGTGGGACGTCGTGCCCGTGCGCGCGCAGGTGTCGGGCGTCGTGGTCACCGGGCCGCGCGCCGCGATCGACGCCCTCAAGTCGGGAACGTTCGTGCCCGCGGCGGTGGTCGACCTCGGGGACGGCATGCCGGCGGCCGGACGCTCGTCGCTCGCGGTGACGTTCTGGCGCCTTCCGGAGGGCGTGTCGGTCGTCGAGGCCGCGGGCACGCCGCGCGGGCAGGTGCCTGCGGTGGAACTCGAGGCGTCGCCGCGCCGCTAGGCGCTCAGCCGGCGCGCACGGCGTGCCACTGCTTCTTGCCGCGGCGCAGCAGCGCGACCGACCCGTGCAGCAGGTCCCGCGGGGTGAGCCGCGCGTCGGCCGCGGCCTTCGCGCCGTTCACCATCACCGCGCCGGCCTGCAGGAAGTCGCGCGCCTCGCGCTTGCTCGCGGCCAGCGAGGTGCGCGGCAGCAGCTCGACGAGCGGCAGCCCATCGCCGCCGAGCTCGCCCGGCTCCAGGACGGTCGACGGCAGGTCCTCGGCGATCTCGCCCACGGTCCGCGCGTCGAGCGAGCCGACCTCCCCCGAGAAGAGCGCCCGGCCCGCCGCCTCGGCGTTCGCGCGCTCGGTGGGGCCGTGGAAGAGCTCGGTCATCTCGTCGGCCAGCACGCGCTGCGCCTGGCGCTCCTGCGGCCGCTCGGCGGCGGCGCGGTCGAGCTCCTCGACGTGCTCGCGCGGCAGGAACGTGAACCAGCGCAGGAAGCGGCCGACGTCGGCGTCGGCCGTGTTCAGCCTGAACTGGTGGAAGCGGACCGGGCTCGTGCGGTCGGCGGTCAGCCAGACCGCGCCCTTCTCGCTCGTGCCGAACTTGCCGCCGTCGGACTTGGTGACCAGCGGGTTGGTGACGCCGTACGCCTCGCCCTGCGCCACGCGCCGCACGAGGTCGATGCCGCTCACGATGTTGCCCCACTGGTCGGCGCCGCCGAGCTGCACCGTGCATCCCATGGAGCGGTGCAGGTGCAGGAAGTCGTACGCCTGCAGGATCATGTAGCTGAACTCGGTGTAGCTGATCCCCTGCTCGCGCCCCTCGAGCCGCGTGCGCACCGAGTCGCGCGTGATCATCTGGTTCACGCTGAAGTGCTTGCCCACGTCGCGCAGCACCTCGATGTACCCGAGGCCGCGCAGCCAGTCGCCGTTGTCGACCACCGTGGCCGCGCGGTCGCCGGCCGCGGAGAAGTCGATCACGCGCGCGAAGATCTCGCGCTGGCGCGACACGTTGTGCCGCACCGCCTCCTCGTCGAGGAGCTGCCGCTCGGTGCTCTTGCCGCTGGGGTCCCCGATCAGGCCGGTGCCGCCGCCCATCAGGACGACGGGGCGATGGCCGGCGCGCTGCCAGTGCGCGAGCAGCTTCATGGGCACGTAGTTGCCGACGGTCAGGCTGTCGGCGGTCGGGTCGAAGCCCGCGTACCCGACGCGCCCCGGCGTCGAGAGGTACGCCGGCAGCGACTCCGACGTCGTCTGGTGGAGCAGCCCGCGCCAGGAAAGCTCGTCGAGGAAGCCCTGCATCCGGATCCCTATCGGGCCGCGAGCGCCCCGCCCTTCGCACGGATGTCCTTGAGCAGGTCATTCCAGCTCTGGACGAAGCTCTTCGCGCCCTGCGCCTGCAGCTCGGCCGCCGCCGCCTCGAGGTCGATGCCCGCGGCGCGCGCCTCGGCGAGCGCGCGGCGCAGCGGCCCGCCGTCGGTGGGCAGCACCGCCGTCACCGGCGGGCCCGCATGGATGGCCTTCAGCGTCGCCTCCGGCATGGTGTCCACCGTGCGCGGTGCCGCCAGGCCGGCCGCGTAGAGCGTGGCCGGCAGCGCCGGGTCCTTGGTGCTCGTGCTCGCGAAGAGGAGCCGCTGCGGGCGCGCACCCTTCGCCTCGAGCGCGAGCCACCGGGGCGTGGCGTGCATCGCCACGTAATCCGCGTAGCAGTCCGCGCCGATCCCGAGCCCGATCCGGTTCTTCAGGGCGGCCGGCAGCTTCGGGTCGAGCAACGTGTCCCACCGCGAGACGAAGAGGCTCGCCACGCTGCAGACGTCCAGGGACTTGCCCTCCGCCGCACGGCGCTCCAGGCCGCGGACGTACGCCTCGGCCGCGGCGCGCCAGTGGGCCGTCGAGAAGAGCAGCGTCACGTTGACGGGCACGCCGCGCCACGTGAGCTCCTCGATGGCCGGGACGCCCTCCGCGGTGCCGGGTACCTTGATGAAGAGGTTCGGACGGCCCGCGCGTGCATGCAGCGCCAACGCCTGTTCCACCGTGTTCCGCGCGTCGTCGGCAAGCAGCGGGCTCACCTCGAGCGAGCACCAGCCGTCGACGCCGCCCGTGCGCGCGAAGGTCGGCAGGAACAGCTCGCACGCGCGCCCCAGGTCGGAGAGCGCCAGCTCGAAGAAGATCGCCTCCTCGTCCATGCCGCGGGCGGCGAGCTCGGCCACCTGCGCGTCGTAGTCGCGGCTGCCGGCGATCGCCTTGGCGAAGATGGTCGGGTTCGAGGTCAGGCCGACCACGGACCACCGCGCGATGTACTCCTGCAGCTGTCCGCGCAGCATGTCGCGCGTGATGTTGTCCACCCAGATGGACTGGCCGGTCATCGCCAGCACGGCGGTCGGGACGGTGTCGGGCATGGTCCTATCCTACGGCCCGCCATGACCGCCACACCGCCGCTCGACGCGCTCCCGGCGCACCGCCTCCTCGTCGCGCACGCCGCGCGAATCGGGCGGTCGCACCTGCGCGAGCTCTTCGACCTCGACCCGGCGCGCGCGGCGTCGATGTGCGCCGAGGCGCACGACGTCCACCTCGACTTCAGCAAGCAGCGCATCGACCGAGCCGCGCTCGCCGACCTCGTCGCGCTGCTCGGCCAGTCGCCGTTCGCGCGCCGCCGTGCGGCGATGTTCGCCGGCGAGCGGATCAACGTCACCGAGGACCGCGCGGTGCTCCACGTCGCGCTGCGCGCGCCGCGCGGCGCGGTGATGCGCACCGACGGGCACGACGTGGTGCCCGACGTGCACGCCGTGCTCGACCGCATGTCGGCCTTCGCCGACGCCGTCCGTTCCGGCCGGTGGACCGGCCACGGCGGCAGGCGGATCCGGAACGTGGTCAACATCGGGATCGGCGGCAGCGACCTCGGGCCCGCCATGGCGCACGAGGCGCTCCTCGACCGCGTCCATCCCGGCCTGTCGTTCCGCTTCGTCTCGAACGTCGACCCCGGCGACTTCCACGCGAAGGTCGCGGGCCTCGACCCCGCCGAGACGCTCTTCGTCGTCGCCAGCAAGACCTTCACCACGCAGGAGACGATGGCCAACGCGCGCACCGCGCGCGCCTGGAGCCTCGCGGCCTTCGGCGGCGACGAGCGGAGCGTCTCGCGCCACTTCGTCGCGGTCTCGACCGCGGCCGACCTGGTGAAGGCCTTCGGCATCGACCCGGCGAACATGTTCGCCTTCTGGGACTGGGTCGGCGGCCGCTACTCCATGGACAGCGCGATCGGCCTCTCCACGATGGTCGCCATCGGGCCGGACGCGTTCCGCGACATGCTCGCCGGCTTCCACGAGATGGACCGCCACTTCCTGGAGGCGCCGCCGGAGCGCAACCTGCCGGTCCTGATGGGCCTGCTGCAGGTCTGGAACGCGGGCTACATGGGCTTCGGCGCGCACGCCATCCTGCCCTACTGCCAGCACCTGCACCGCTTCGCCGCCTACCTCCAGCAGCTGGAGATGGAGTCCAACGGAAAGCGCGTCCGCCTCGACGGCACGCCGGTCGGGTGGCCGACGTGCCCGGTGATCTGGGGCGAGCCCGGCACCAACGGGCAGCACGCGTTCTTCCAGATGCTCCACCAGGGCACGTTCACCGTGCCCGCGGACCTGATCGCCTTCGCGACGCCGGGCTTCGACAGCCTGGGCATGCACGACATGCTGCTCGCCAACGCGTTCGCGCAGGCGCGCGTGATGGCCTTCGGGCAGACCGCGGAGGAGCTGCGCGCCCTCGGCACGCCCGCGCACCTCGTCGAGCCGAAGGTGATGCCCGGCAACCGCCCGACCAGCTTCCTGCTGCTGCGCGAGCGCACGCCGCGCGCGCTCGGGCGGCTCGTGGCGCTCTACGAGCACTCCACCTTCACCGCCGGCGCGGTGTGGGACATCAACAGCTTCGACCAGTGGGGCGTCGAGCTCGGCAAGAAGGTCGCCGGCGCCCTGCTGCCGCTCCTCGACGGGCCCGCGGCGCCGGGCCCCGACGCGAGCACCGATGCGCTCGTGCGCCGCTACCGAGGCTGGCGCGGACGCGGCTGACCGCCGCTCACGGCGACTGGTACGACTTCGGCTGCTGCGGCGGCGCGTAGGGCGATCCGCCGTAGGCGCCGCCGCGCACCAGGGCTTCCTCGCGCTCGTTCTGCGAGGCCAGCTCGCGCTGGTCGTTGGCGTGCCAGCCCTGGGCGTTGCTCATGTTCCAGGTGCTGATGGGCGGCGAGTACGGGTCCATGCTCTGCGCGAGCGCCACGCGCTGCGCCTGGCCGTTTCGGTAGACGGCCAGCAGCTGGCTGGTGCGCGCCTCGGCCTGCGCCTCGGTGCACCCCTGCGTGGGCGCCACCGGCCGCCACGTGGGCGGCAGCGGAGGCGCCGGCCGAGAGGGCGGTGGCGGCGCGTGCGGCGGCGGGGGCGCGCCGACGCGGAACTGCGAGCCGAGCGGCGGTGCGGCGCCGGTCAGCACCGGCGCGTACGCCAGGATCAGCCCGCGGGTGTCCCCGCGCGTCACCGCGAGCGGCGTCATCACGAAGTCGATCGGCTGCGCGGGATCCGCATTCCCCGCGATCGCCAGCAGCATGTCCTTCGGGATGCTGTAGTCGCTCACCCCGGTGTAGACGGTGTTCTGCTTCAGGCTCGGCATCAGGTTGGCGTTGCGCGCGGACGGCGCCGCCCACTGCCACACGTTCGAGGTGAGGAGCGACGCCTGCGGCACGATCATCCACTGCCACGGCGGGTTGCTGCAGGAGCCATTTGCGATCGACTGGTTCCCGGGCTGCGACGGCGCCATCGGCGTCCACGCCACGTAGCCCTCGCCATACGCCCAGTTCACGAAGCCGGGGCCCCAGGTCTTGTCCGGGATCCACACCCATCCGCGGTGGTCCCACCAGGCCCAGCGGCCATAGTGGTAGACGGCCCAGCCGAACGGCTCGTAGCTCTGCCAGTACAGGCCGTAGCCCTCGGCGACCAGCCACTGCCCCTGCGCGTACGGCCGCCACCCGGGCAGCACCCCGCGCGGCTGCCACACCCAGCCCCAGGTCTTGTCGGCGGTCCACGTGCCGTAGTTCATGAGGTCGGTCATGAACTGCTGCACCGTGATCGACGTGGCGATGCCGATGGCGCCCTGCGCATGCGCCGGGCGGGCAAGCGCGGCGGGCAGCCGGACGGCGATCGCAAGCGCAACCGCACGCAGGGAGGTGGCAACCGTGCCGCGTCGCATGCCGGCGATGCTAGCCCGCGCCGCCCGAGCGGCGCAGCCGGGCGATGCATGCCGGGATCACCTCGCACGCGTGCGCGACCTCGTCGTCGGTCGTGAGGCGCGAGAGGCTGAGACGGATGCTCCCGTGTGCCACACGCGGCGGGACGCCCATCGCCAGCAGCACCGGCGAGGGGTCGAGCGACCCGCTCGAGCAGGCGGCCCCGGCGCTCGCCATCACGCCCCGCTCGGACAGGAGCAGCAGGATCGCCTCGGCCTCGAGTCCCGGGAAGCCGATGTTCGTCGTGTTCCAGAGCCGTCCGGCACCGGCGCCGTTCACCACCGCGTCGGGCACGGCAGCCACGATCGCGCGCTCGAGCCGGTCGCGTCGCGCCGCGCCCACCTCACGGCGTGCGGAGTCGGCGAGCCACGCGATCGCCGCCTCGGCGGCCGCCCCCATGCCGACGATCCCCGGCACGTTCTCGGTACCGCCGCGCCGGTCGCGCTCCTGCGGGCCGCCCACCACCTGCGGCGCCACGCGCACGCCCGAGCGCACCCACAGCACGCCGACCCCCTTCGGGCCATGGAACTTGTGCGCCGACGCCGTCACCAGGTCGACCGGGAGGTCCGCGAGGGACGTCGGCATGCGCCCCACCCACTGCGTGGCATCGCAGTGGAAGCGGATGCCGCGCGCCCGGCACCGCTCGCCGATCGACTGCAGCGGCTGCAGCACGCCGGTCTCGTTGTTGGCACCCATCACGCTCACGAGCGCGACGTCCTCCCCGTGCGCATCGAGCGCCGCATCGAGGGCCGCGAGGTCGATCACCCCACCGTACGCAGGAGGCACCCACGCGACGCGCGCACGCCCGCGCGCCTCGAGCGCCTCGCATGCCTCGCGCACGGCACTGTGCTCGGTGCGCATCGAGACGACGGTGCACGGCCCGCCCAGCGCATCGAGCGCGCCCGCGATCGCGAGCGACGCGCTCTCGGTGCCGCCGCCCGTGAACACCACCTCCGCAGGACGCGCCCCGAGCAGCCGCGCCACCGACTCGCGGGCAAGCTCGACCGCGTGGCGCGCGTCGATCCCCGTCCGGTGGACGCTCGATGGATTGCCCCAGCCGTCCGCGAGCGACGCGGCCATCGCCGCCACCACCTCCGGCAGCGGCTGCGTGGTCGCGTTGCAGTCGAGGTACGCGCGCATCGGCAACCGCCCACGGTAGCCGTCACGGGCCAAAAGCGAGCGCGGGCCCCCTTCCGGGAGCCCGCAATGCGGATGAGAGGACTTGAACCTCCATGGGTGTTACCCCACTAGAACCTGAATCTAGCGCGTCTGCCAGTTTCGCCACATCCGCGACTGGACGCGCAGTATAGCCCGGGTCCCGCTGCGTGCGGCGCGTTTCCTACGATGGCCGCGTGGCCTACCGCCCGCCATTCGTCGATCCCGCCTTCCGGATGGTGGACGCGCCGCACCCCGCGACGGTCGAGGAGGACGCGCTGCTGCGCGAGTGCGAGTTCACCACCGGCCGCGTCGGCGGCCCGGGCGGCCAGCACCGAAACCGCGTCGACACCGCGGTCTTCGTGGTGCACTGCCCGAGCGGCATCGAGGCGCAGGCCACCGAGCGGCGGAGCCAGGCGGAGAACCGCCGCATGGCGATCCGCCGCCTGCGGCGCAAGCTTGCCTCGCACGTGCGCACGCTCGCCTCGCGCGACACGCACGCCTGCAGCGAGCTCTGGAAGCGCCGGCGCCAGGGGAACAAGCTCCCGGTCAATCCGGACCACGAGGACTACCCCGGCCTCCTCGCCGAGGCGCTCGACCTGATCGTCGCGCGCCGCTACGACATGGCCGGGGCCGCGGCGCTCCTCGGCGTCACCATGAGCCAGCTCAGCCGGCTGGTGCACCACGACAAGGGCGCGTTCGCCAAGATGAACGCCGGGCGCGAGGCGTGCGGCCTGCCGCCCCTGCGGAAGTAGCCTCCGTCCCATGAGCGCCGACGCACCCTCGGTCGAACGGATCCGGTCGCTCGTGGCCGAGGAACTGCCCCGGCTGGTCGCGCTCCGCCGCGACCTGCACCGCCACCCCGAGGTCGGCTACGAGGAAGTGCGCACCGCGGGCGTCATCGTGCGCGAGCTCGCCGAGGCGGGCGTCGCGCACGTGGGCGGCCTGGCCGGCGGCACCGGCGTCCTGGCGCACGTCCCCGGCCCGGGCGACTGCGCGGTCGCGCTGCGCGCGGACATCGACGCGCTGCCCATCCTCGAGTCGAGCGGCCGGCCGTATGCGTCCGCCACGCCCGGGCGCATGCACGCCTGCGGGCACGACGGCCACACGGCCATCATGGTCGGCACGGCACGCGTGCTCGCGCGCCTCGCGTCGCACCGCCCGCTGCCGCGGCCGGTGACGCTCGTCTTCCAGCCCGCGGAGGAAGGCGGCGCCGGCGGACGGCGCATGGTCGAGGACGGCGCGCTCGACGGCTCGCGCCTCGGGTGCCCGGTGGCCGAGATCCATGCGCTGCACGGCTGGCCCGAGCTCGAGCTCGGCCACGTCGCCACCCGGGACGGCGCGATGATGGCGGCAAGCGACCGCTTCGAGATCGCGATCGACGGCGAAGGCGCGCACGCCGCGTGGCCGCACCGGTCCGCGGACCCGATCGTGTGCGCGGCGGCCATGGTGACGGCACTGCAGTCGGTCGTCTCGCGCAACGTGCCGCCGCTCGAGGCCGCCGTCGTCAGCGTGACGGTGATCGAGGCCGGCTCGGCGTTCAACGTGATCCCGAACCGCGCCGTGCTCAAGGGAACGCTGCGCTCGCTCAGCGAGGAGACCCGCTGCCTCATCGAGCGCCGCGTCGAGCGGATCGCCCACGGCATCGCCGAGGCGCACGGATGCCGTGCCACCTGCGACCTGCAGCGGGGATACCCCGTCACCGTGAATCACCCGGCCGCGGTGGCCCGCTTCCGGTCGGTCGCCCGCGAGGCGCTCGGCGACGCGCGCGTGCACGACATGGCCGCACCGGTGATGGGCGGCGAGGACTTCGCCTTCTACGGCGCGCATGTCCCCAGCTGCTACTGGACGCTCGGCCTCGCCCCCGGCGGCGCGCCGTACCCGCCGCTCCACGCCCCGGACTTCGACTTCAACGACGACGCCATCGCCACGGGGGTGGAACTGATGTGCTGCCTGGCCGTCCGCTAACGGGCGCGAACCCGGCCACGGCGGCCCGCCCGCCATGGATCCCGCGGACACGGGGTTCTCCCGGCGGCCTTCGGGGCTACCCTCTCAGAACCGTGCCCCAGACAGAGGTCCTCGCGGCGGCGGCGCTTGCCTTCGCCCTCGTCCCCACAGCGCTCTCCCAGACGGTCGAGCACGCGATGGCCTCGCCCTTCCGACCCGTGCCCGGGGCGGTGCCCGCGCACCTCGCGGGAAGCGTCGCGGCGGTGGAGCCGGTCGCCGAGGCATGGAACGCGATGGCCGCCGAGACGCACGTGCGCCTGCGCGGCGTGCCGCTCGGTCCGGGCCGCGTCGCGACGCTCGTCCTGCACCGCGTCGAGCCGTTCTCCGCCGACGCACGCATCGTCCTGGCACGGCGGACGAAGGACGGTGCGATCGAGGAAGTCGCCGTGGCGAGGCCGGACGCGCAGTACTGGGCGGGCACCGTGGAAGGCGACGAGGCGGGTCGTGCCATGCTCGCGCGCTCGGCGGCAGGAACGATGGGCTTCGTGCAGACGTCCGGCGGCACCGCGATCCTCTCGGGACCGCCCGCCGGCGTCGCCGGGCCGCTCGCCAGCTTCGTGATCGCCGACCTGCCCGAGGGCGCCTTCCGGTGGGATGCATGGGAATGCGCCGCGGAGGGCCTGCCGCAGCCGCCCGAGCCGGAGGGCGGCGCCGCGGCGGCCTCGCCGTGCCGGCAACTGCGCGTGGCGGTCGACACCGACCACGAGTTCTGGCAGCGCTTCGCCGGCGCCGCGGACCAGTCCGCCGCGTGCGCGGGCTACGTCGGGACGCTGTTCGCCGGCATCCTGCAGATCTACGACGCCGACACCAAGATCCGCCCGTACGTCTCGTACCTTCGGCTGTGGCAGACGCCCGCGGACCCGTGGGATGCCGCCAACACCTCGAACCAGCTCCCGCAGTTCCGCGACCACTGGGTGGCGAACATGGGCGCGGTGCCGCGCGACGTCGCCGCGATGCTCAGCGGCCGGGGCCTGGGAGGCGGCATCGCCTGGCTGCGGGCCGCGTGCGGCCTCTACGGCTACTCCGTCTCGGCGAACCTCGCCGGGTCGTTCCCCTACCCGCTCGTGAACAACGCCGGCGGCAACTGGGACATCATGGTCACCGCCCACGAGATCGGGCACAACGTGGGCGCCCCGCACACGCACAACCACTGCCCGGAGCCCGCCGACCGGTGCGCGCCGAGCGGGTACTTCGGCCAGTGCCAGGCGGAGCAGGTGTGCACGACGAGCGGCACCATCATGAGCTACTGCCACCTGTGCGCGGGCGGCATGACGAACATCCAGCTCGGGTTCCATCCGCTGAGCCGCGAGTCGATCGAGACCTACATGGCCGCCTCGTGCAACACCGTGGCGGGCGCATCGCCGCCGGCGGCCGTGGCGGAGACCATCGTCGTGATGCAGGGCCAGCCGGCGCTCGCCGACGTGCTGGCCAACGAGGAGGCCGCCAACTGCGAGGCGGTGTCGCTCGAGTCCGTCGAGGCGACGAGCACCGCGGGGCATGCGGTGACCATCGTGCCGCCGGAGACCGCGGGCGGTCGCCCGGTGGTGCGCGTGTGGGCGCCCCCGTCGTTCGGGGGCACCGACCGGTTCGGCTACGTGGTGCGCGAGCAGTCGGGCGCGGCCACGGCGCGCATCGAGGCCACCGTCGTCGTCGTCCCGGTCCGCTGGCCGGAGAACCCGGTCGGCGACGTGCCGGGCCTGACCACCCGGTACTACGCCCTCGACAACCCGCAGCAGCTGCCGGACTTCCCGGCGCTCCCGCCGATCGCCACCACCACGCAGCCCGACGTCAACTACCCCTCCACCGGCGGCGACTTCGCCACGTCCGCGCGAGCCGACAACGTCGGTGCCACGTGGGAAGGCTGGGTGCGCGTCGACCAGGCCGGCATCCACGTGTTCAGCGTCGAGAGCGACGACGGCTCGCGGCTCCTCGTCGGCGACGCCGTGGTGGTGAACAACGACGGCCTGCACGGCATGGTCGAGCGCTCGGGAAGCATCGCCCTCGCTCCAGGCAAGCACGCCCTCCGCATCGAGTTCTTCGAGGCCGGCGGCGGCGCGGGCTGCATCGCGCGGCTCGAGGGGCCCGGCATCCCCCGCGCGCCCATCTCGCCGGCCCGCCTCTCCCGCGGCGGCATCGTCAACCG
>JBJTJU010000125.1:0-3132 GCA_046096165.1 Phycisphaerales bacterium
CAGCCGACGTCGACGTACATCGGCTTCGAGGCGCTGCCGCCGATCCCGATCGCGACGGGCCAGGTGTCCGCCATCCGCGTGACGCAGGTCGGGCCCGCACCAGCCACCACCGTCGAGACGCCGATGGGCACCACCTTCACCGCGAACGTGCCGGTGGAGTTCGCGCTGCAGGCCACGTTCCTCGGCCAGCCGATCGCCGACCAGGTGATCCCAGCCGTGCTGCCGGTCTCCGGCATGGTGACCGATGGCGACATGCCGATCGCGTCGTTCTCGTTCAAGGACGGGTTCAGCGTGCCGCTGCCCAAGCTGCCGGGCTTCGAGAGCCAGGCCGTCGCGCTGCCCACCATCTTCCCGCCCGGCCAGACGGCGAACCTCCTCTTCACAGGGACGATCGACGGCCCGGCCGGTGCCTTCGGCATCTCGATCGACACCACCATCGAGCTCGGCGGCAACCCGCTGCCGATGGACCTGAACGTCGACGGCTGCATCAATGCCGACGACCTCGGCATGCTGCTCGCCGCGTGGGGCGCGGCGCCGAAGAACCCGGCGGACTTCAACCACGACGGCACCATCGACGGCGAGGACCTCGGGATGATGCTCGGCTGCTGGACGCGGGACTGAGGCGGAATTTTCGCCGCGGTTGCAGGCCGCCCGCCCGGGCGCGCTACCCTCAATTCCATGGACGTCGAGAAGCTCAAGCTCCGGGTCGACCGCCATCCGTTCCTGCCGTTTCGGATCCACCTCGTCGACGGCCGGTCCTTCGAGATCCTCCGGCCGGACTGGACGTGGGTCATTCCTCCGTTCCGGCGCGTCTTCATCGCGAGGCCGGAGCTTGGCCGCGGCCGTTCGCTGCCGATCGAGGAGATCGATGCGATGTTCATCGTGAGCCTCGAGGACCTGCCTCCGGCGGAAGGCTCCGACACGGCGGCGGCGTAGCCCCTCGGCTACCCTCCCCCGCATGATTCACGCGCTGTGCGCGCTGCTCCTGGCGGCGCCGCTTGCCCAGTCGGCCGCCCCCGCGGGAGAGATCGTGATCCGCGAGGCGCTTGCCCTCACGGTGGACGCGCCCCGCTCGGCGTCGCGCACGCTGCTGCGCATCGACCCCGTGGAGTACGCGCTCATCACCGGGGCGCTCGGCACCCCGAAGGACGGCGCGCTTCCCTCGCTCGGCGACGGCGTGCGCAGCGCGAAGGACCAGCGGCCATGGACCGCGGTCACCGCGGGCGGCGACGGCGTCTTCTCGGGCGAACGCGGCACGCCTGCGGGCGATGCCCTCTCGGGCGGGTGGTTCCATGCGACGGTCGACGCGCCCGAGGCGGGCGTGATGATGCTGGTGGCGTCCGGCCACGGCAGCGTGTTCGTCAACGGCAATCCGCGCGGCGGTGACCCGTACTCGTGGGGCTTCGTCGAGCTGCCCGTCGCCCTGCGTGCGGGCACGAACGAGTTCCTGTTCTCGACCGGGCGCGGGCGCCTGGCCGCGACGCTGGTGCCGCCGCCGGCGCCGGCGTTCATCGCCGCGGGCGACGTGCTGGTGCCGGACCTCGTCGCCGGCCGCGACACGGACGGTCCCGTCGGAGTCGTGGTGGTGAACGCCTCCGCGCAGCCCCTGTCGGGTGCGCGCATCCGCGCGGCGTCCGACCTGGCCGATGCCGAATCGTGGGTCGACCTCCACGTGATGCCGCCGCTCACCGTGAAGAAGGTCGCGCTTCCCGCGCGCTTTCGTTCCGGGACGGCCGGCCGCGCCGGCAGTGCGCGCGACGTGAAGGTCTCGATGGTCGCGCGCGACGGTGCGCCGCTCTTCGAGCGCACGGTGCCGGTGAAGACCGTCGGCCCCGCGGACCGCCGCACCGTGACGCGGATGAGCACGATCGACGGCAGCGTGCAGTACTACGCCGTGGTGCCCTCGATCGCCGACCGCGCGAAGGGCGATCCCGTGCCCGGCATCCTCTGGAGCCTGCACGGTGCGGGCGTCGAGGCGACGGGCCAGGCGGCCTGCTACGCCCCCAAGCGCGAGGCGCACGTCGTGTGCCCCACCAACCGGCGGCCATTCGGCTTCGACTGGGAGGACTGGGGACGCATCGACTTCGCCGAGGCGCACGCGCATGCCACACGGACGCTGGCGAACGACCCGCGCCGCAGCTGGCTGACCGGCCACTCGATGGGCGGGCACGGCACGTGGCAGATCGGTGCGCAGTTCCCCGGCGAATTCGCGGCGATCGCGCCGAGCGCCGGGTGGGTGAGCTTCCAGAGCTACGTGGGCGCGACCGCGGGCGGCGCGGCCGGCCGGCGCGGACCGGCGGTCGAGATGCTGATGCTGGCTGCGAGCCCGAGCAACACGCTCGGCCTCAAGGAGAACTGGCTCGACCAGGGCGTCTACGTCCTGCACGGCGATGCCGACGACAACGTGCCCGTCACCGAGGCGCGCTCGATGTTCAAGCAGATGGCCGCGCTGCCGCACCCGGACTTCGAGTACTTCGAGAAGCCCGGCGCCGGCCACTGGTGGGGCAACGAGTGCGTCGATTGGCCCCCGATGATGGGCTTCCTGTTCCGGCACGTGCTGCCGGACCCCGCCACGGTGGACCGCGTGCGCTTCCGCACCGCGTCGCCGCAGGTGAGCCACCGCCGCGACTGGGTGCGCATCCAGCAGCAGGAGGTGCCCTTCGTGGTGTCGAGCGTGGACGCACGCCTTGACCGCGCCACGCGCACGGTGACGGTGGCCACGAAGAACGTGGCCATGCTCGACCTGCTGCCGCCGGTCGCCGCGCCCGCCGAGGGCGCCGCAACCGTGGCCTTCGTCCTGGACGGCGAGCGCCTGGAGCTGCCGCAGTCCGGCGCACGCATGCACGCGCGCTTCGAGCGCCGCATGACGCCCGAGGGTGCCGTGCGCTGGATCGCGCACTCGAAGGCAGAGAGCACCGACCACCCCGGCGCGGTGAAGCACACCGAGAAGAAGCCGGCCCGCGGCGGCGCGTTCAAGAACGCCTTCGCGCACGGGTTCGTGGCCGTGGTGGGCACGCAGGGCGACGACCAGCAGGATGCGCTGATCATGGCGAAGGCGCGCCACGACGCCGACCAGTGGTGGGTGCGCGGCAACGGCCGCTTCGAGATCATCACCGACCGCGCGTTCGACCC
>JBJTJU010000126.1:0-7304 GCA_046096165.1 Phycisphaerales bacterium
CGCCTGCGTGTTCCACCCGCCGCTCGTCCGCAGGATGGCAAGCACCTGCTGATCAAGCATCCGCGTGCGGTCGTCGGGCGGCCAGGCGCTCACGTGCCGCCGCCCTTCCCCGGCTGTGGCAGGCGCACATCGAGCGCACGCAGCCGGTCGGCCACCGGTCCATCACCGAACCCGGAGGCAAGCTGGCGAACCTGTTCGAGCATCGCGCGCGCCCGCGCCGGATCGGATGCGGCGAGTGCCTCGACCTGCATCGCCTTTGCCTCGAACCACGCGTCGCTTCCGGTGCGTTCGCGCGACAGCACCTCGCGCAGCAGGGTCGCTTCGCCCGCGCGGTCGCCGGTCGCCCCGCGCAGGTCCGCCTCGGCCAGCAACACCGTCACCGAACCCCCCGGTGCGGCGCGCAGCTGCGCGGCCGCCTCCAGCGCGCCGGCGCGGTCGAACCTGCCCCCGCCCGCGCGCGCCAGCCCGGCTTCCGCGTGCAGCCACGCACACGTCTCGGACGCCCCGGGCTGCGGCTGGCCCTTCACCACGGCACGCGCCACCTCGGCACGGAGCGCGTCGGTTGCCTCGGGGCTGCGCACGACCGCCGCCAGCAGCGAGGCCGATGCCACGCTCCCCCACGGACCGGCAGGGTCAAGCGATGCCGCCTCGCGGCGTGCGTCGTCGAGCCGGCCTTCGAGCGCCGCCACCTGCGCGCGCCGCGCAGACAGCGCGTCGATGTCCTCGGTCGCGGGAGACTCGGCACGCGTCACGCGCCACGCACGCGCCCGCACCGCGGCCGAGGTCGCAGGCAGGTCCCGGACGATCGCATCCGCCGTGGCCGCCGCGCGCGCCGCCAAGGCCTGCTGCCCAGGGGCGCGCGACGCCTCGTCGAATGACAGCACGGCCAGCCAGCGCACGTCACCCGCGCGGTCCCCCGAGAGCGGGGCCGCCGCCAGCAGGAAGCTCTCGCCGGCTTCGCGCGAACGCCCGGCATTTCGGAGGATGTGCCCCTCGAGCGCGCGCGCACCGGCAGCGATCGAGGCGGGTGCGTCGGCTCCGGTCGCCCCGGCAATTGCGGCGGCCGCACGGTCCCACGCCGCGCGTGCCCCGGCCTCGTCGCCCGCCGTCTGCAGCCGTCCCGCATCGCTCGTCGCCTGCACCGCGGCGAAGAGGCTTGCACCCGGGCCCGTGCCCGCGACCGGCATCGCCCCGACGAGCGCCAGGTCACGCAGCCGCCCCGCCGACGCCAATCGCGCCACCGAGTCCGTGAGGAGCGGCGCGGCGGCCGCCGCGTCGGTCGACCGTGCCGCGGCCGCCGCGCCGATCAGTGCCATCGGGACACCCTGCGGTCCATCGCCTTCGGCGACCAGCAGTGCCGCGGCCGCGGCCAGGTCTCCGCGCGCCGCGACGAGCGCCATGCGCCACGCCGGCACGCGCGTGCGGATCGACGGATGCGTGCGCGGCTCATCGAGGAGCGACATCCACGCGTCCGCGGTGGCCGGCGCCTGCACCAGGCCCGAGGCAAGCGCCATCCCGAGGATCGCGCTCGCGAACCCCTCCTTCGCACGCAGGTCGACCGACACGTCGGCCGGCGAGATGGCCGCCTTGTCCGGCTCGATCAGGCTCGAGAACCACCCGATCGCCGAGCCGGCGCGGTCACGCCAGCCCGGATCGCCGCACTCGCGCCCCAGCCACGCTGCGTAGTAGCCGCTCCATGCGCGGAAGAACTGCGCGCTGCGCATCACGTCCTCGGCGCGGTCTGCCACGCGCTCGGAGCGCGAGGCGTCGGCACCGATCGACCGCTCGACGTCCTGCTCGGCACGGCGGTGGCTCTGTCCCGCGCGGGCCGTGAGCGCCGTGAAGTCAGAGACCAGCTCGCCGAACTGCCCGAAGAGCGCCTGTGCCGCCGCGCGGTCACCGCGGCCGGCGCGCCAATCCTCGGCCGCCCGCTGCGCCGCGCGGTAGCGGGCCCGTACCAGCGCCAGCCGCAGCGCATCCGACGCCGGATCCTCCGGGTCGAGCCGACGTACCAGCGCATTCGCCCGCTCGGAGAGCGCCGCGCGTGCCTCGGCGTCCTGCTCGCGCTCGAGCAATCGCGCCAGCGTCGTGGCCATCCGCTCGAGCACCGCCTGCCGGGCCGGCCCCTCGAGTTCCAGCTCGGCCTGCTGCTCCAGGTGCGTCAGCACGAGGTCCAGCCGACCGATCGACTCGAGGTACGACGCGGTCCGGTCGGCGCGGTCACGCGGAACGGCGATGCCGGGCTTGGATGCGCTCGACGCCAGCGCGTCGGTGACCGATCCCTCGCGCGCCCCGGGCGCCTCTCGGAGCGCCGTCGCGCGCGCGGCAAGCATGGGCTCGTCCGTGCCATCCGCCGCCACGATGCTCGCAAGCAGCACCTCCCCGCGCGCACGCTGCACGGGGTCGGCATCGCGAAGGAGCGCCGCACCGGTCGCAAAGCGCGCCCACGGCTCGAACCACGCCGGCATCGAACGCCGTGCGCGCGCGAGCGACCCCAGGCCACCGGCACGCTCGACCGGGTCGCGTGACTGCGACGCCCGCACGGCCTCAAGGGCCGACAGCGCCAGGCGCACGTCCGGCTCGAACTTCTGCCCGCCTGCGGCGGGGGGCGGCGCATCCGCGCCGATCGCTGCCGCCCACGCGCGCACCACGCGCTCCAGGCCCGCATCCTGCGGTGCCGCGAACGCACCGAGCGCCTCGCGCGCACGCGCCGCATCGGCGGGCGCAAGCCCCATCGGCGGAATGAGCCGCGGCATCGGCACCGCCGGGTCCGCCGCACGCGCATCCACGAGACGCATCGCATCGGTCGCCGCCGTGCTCGGGCCCGCCGCCGCGTTCGTTCCGAGCGCCCGCCGCAGGCGAATCGCCTCGAACGCGGGTGCCACGGCCTCGGCGGCGTCGCCCGCACGCAGCCGCGATTCCGATCGCCCCGCCGCGGCGAAGAGCGCATCGGCGCACGGGGATGCGCCCGACCACGCCTCGTGTGCCCTCGCGAAGGCCTCGTCGGCCAGCGGCCAGTCGTCGCGCATCACGCGCAGTCGCGCGCGCCACAGCGCCTCGCCGGCACCGAGCCACGTGTCGATCGCCGCGGGCAGCCCGTCGCCGCGCACCGCGCGCACCTCGCTCCAGGCGATGGTCACGCGGCGCTCGCCCTGCTGCAGCTCGACGCCCGCAGCGGTCGCACCGGTCACCTCGCCCTCGAGCGGCGGCGATCCACCGCGCAGTTCGACCGTGTCCGCGCGCACTGCGCCCGCCGTCATCACGAGCGCCGCCGTCGCGGCCAGGCCCACGGCCCGCACGACGCGCTGACGAGTCATCGCCGCCCCCCGTCCGCCGTCGGCCGCACCTGACGGAACTCGCCGCCCGCTTCCTGGGCCACCTGCCGCAGCTGTGCGCTCCCGGCCTCGTCGCCGAAGGCGATCGCGTTGATGGTCACGCGCCGTCCGCGCGCGTTCATGCCACGGATGTCCTCGACCGATTCGCGCGGGATCTCGCCGTCGGAGAGGAAGAACACGACGTCCGGGCGCACATCGAGCGCGAACACGCGCCGGAAGGCGGGCACCGGTTCGGTGCCGCCGGAGGGTCCCACCGTCCGCAGCCACGCGCGCAGCCGCTGCATGGTGCCCGAGCGCACGCGCTCCCAACGGTCGCTGAAGACGAGGGGCTCGGCGCTGTCGTAGAAGACGACGTAGACGCTCGCATAGTCGGGCAGCGCGGCGATCGATGCCAGGAGCTGCTCCTTCGCCTCGACGATGCGGCCGGTCATCGACCCGCTCTTGTCCACCACGTACGCAAAGCGGTTGCCGCGGCCGCCGACGCCGAAGAAGCTGGTGCCACCCGCGCCGCCGCCGAGCCCGCCGCCTCCGCCGCCCGCGCCGCCCGGGTCGCCGCCGCCTCCGCCGAAGCCATCGCCGCCCCCGCCACCCGGACCGAAGCCGCCGAAGCCGTCGGCACCGCCGTCGCCGAGCCCCGTGCCCGTGGAGTCTCCGCCGGACAGCGGATCGATCGACACCGTCTCCGCCGGCGGCGTCACCGTCTCGGACTTCGCCTCGGGTCCGTCGGGCACCTCCGTCTGGCCGGCGGCCACGTCCCCGGACGGCTCGCCCGTGCCGTCCTCGGGCAGGATCGCGGTCTCGATCGCCACCGCGCCGACGCGCTGCGACTCGTGCCGAGACACCCGGGTCAGCGCCATCCACACCAGGAACGAGGCATGGATCGGCAGGCTGAGCGCAAGCCCGAGGAGCAGCCACTTCACGCCGGACTGCCACGCGCCGCGCCGGCGCGCGCGGGCCTCGATCGCGGGATGCTCCGCTGCGTCGGCCACCGTTCCGCATGGTAGGTGCGGCGCGCGTCCGCACGCCCGCACGGCCCCCGCACGGCCCGGGCCCCGCGCACCTACCATGCGCCCCCTGACCGGACCCCTGCCCCACGGAGGACGCGTGCCCAAGCGCTACGAGCGAGTGATCCTGAAGGTGAGCGGCGAGAGCCTGGCCAAGCCGGGCGAGCTCGGGATCGATCCCGAGGAACTCGCGCTCCTGGCCTCGGAGATCGCCGATGCCTACCGCAATGCCTCGCCGCTGCAGCTGGCGGTGGTCGTGGGCGGCGGCAACATCATCCGCGGCGCGCGCCTGGCCGAGGCCGGCACCATCGACCAGTCGACCGCCGACTACATGGGCATGCTGGGCACCGTGATCAACGGCCTGGCGCTCAAGGAGGCGCTCGGGCACGTGGGGATCGAGGCGCGCTGCATGAGCGCCATCAACCTGCCCGCGGTGGCCGAGCCGTTCATCCGCGCGCGCGCGCTGCGGCACCTCGAGAAGGGCCGCGTGGTCATCCTGGTCGCCGGCACCGGCAACCCGTTCTTCACCACCGACACCTGCGCCAGCCTGCGCGGCATCGAGCTCGGCGTCCAGGCCATCCTGAAGGCCACCAAGGTGGACGGCATCTACACCGCCGACCCGAAGAAGGACCCGAAGGCCGTGCGCTACGAGCGCCTGCGCTTCGCCGAGGCGATCGAGAAGCAGCTCGCCGTCATGGACCTCACCGCCCTCACCATGTGCATGGAGCACGAGGTGCCGGTGGTGGTCTTCGACTTCCGCCGCTCCGGCAACATCCGCCGCGTGCTCGAGGGCGATTCCGCCGTCGGCACCGTCGTCACCAACTGACAGGACACCGTTCCATGGACATCGACACCGTGCTCCTCGAGGCCGAGGACAAGATGACGGCCGGCACCGAGTACTTCCAGCGCGAGCTGCGCGGCGTGCGCACCGGCCGCGCCACCACCGCGCTCGTCGAGCACGTCAAGGTCGACTACTACGGCTCGAGCACCGACCTGCGCGAGCTCGCCGGCATCACCGTCGCGGACGCCACCACGCTCATGGTCAAGCCCTTCGACCCGGGCTCGAAGTCCGAGATCGTCAAGGCGATCGAGAGCGCGGGCATCGGCGTGCGCGCCGTGGCCGAGGGCAACGCGATCCGCGTCAGCGTCCCGGCCCCCAGCGCCGACCGGCGCAAGCAGCTCGCCACCCAGGTGCGCAAGATGTCCGAGGACTCGAAGGTCGTCGTGCGCAACGAGCGCCGCGACGCCAACAAGGCGGTCGACGCGCTGCTCGCCGACAAGAAGTCCGGCGTCACCGAGGACCAGGCCAAGCGCGCCAAGGAATCGATCGACGAGCTGACCAAGCAGTTCACCACGAAGCTCGACGAGCTCGCCGCGAAGAAGATCGCCGAGATCGAGGAGATCTGATCCGGCCGTGCGGTGCCCCTACTGCGAGCGCGACCGGGACAAGGTGATCGACAGCCGTCCCACCGAGGCGGGTGACGCCATCCGCCGCCGCCGCGAGTGCCTGGCGTGCCGCAAGCGCTTCACCACGTTCGAGCGCGTCGAGCGCACCGAGCGCCTGATGGTCGTCAAGCGCGACGGCACCCGCGTCCCGTTCAGCGCGGAGAACGTGATGCGCGGCATCATCGCCGCCTGCGGCAAGCGCCCGGTGCCCGCCGCCGAGAAGGAGCGCATCGTCCGCGAGGTCGAGGAGGAGATGCACCGCGAGCACGACCGCGAGGTGCCCAGCCTCGCGATCGGCAAGCGCGTCGCCGACAAGCTGCGCGCCGTCGACGACGTCGCCTACATCCGCTTCGCCAGCGAGTACTACAAGTTCTCGACCGCCGGCGAGTTCGCCCGCGAGATCGCCGAGATCGCCGAGCGCCCGGTGCCCGACCCCAAGCAGCCGGACCTCTTCGGCCCGCCCGCGGGAGGCTGACCCGAACCCGCTTTCGGTAGCCTTCCGGGCTCCATGCCCCGGATCACGCTGCCCGACGGTTCCGTCAAGGAGTTCGCCCAGCCCGTCACCGCCGCCGAGGTGGCGGCGTCGATCGGCGCCGGCCTTGCCAAGGCCGCCGTCGGCGCGAAGGTCGACGGCGAGCTGCGCGACCTGTCTGCCGTCCTCGACCGCGACTGCTCGATCGCCATCGTCACGCCGAAGAAGCGCGAGGGCGGCGCCGACCCGGAGGCGCTCTTCCTGATCCGCCACAGCACGGCGCACGTGATGGCCGAGGCCATCCAGCGGCTGTTCCCGCACGCGCGCCTGGTGTACGGGCCGCCGCTCGAGACCGGCTTCTACTACGACATCAGCTTCGAGGGCGGCAAGGCGATCTCGACCGACGACTTCCCCGCGATCGAGGCCGAGATGGCCCGGATCGTCTCCGAGAACCGCCCCTTCACCCGCTATGAGATGCCCGCCGCGAAGGGCATGGAGAAGCTGCGGGCCGAGGGAAGCAAGTTCAAGGTCGACAACGCCGAGCGCGCCTGCGAGGCCGGCAGCACCGCGCTCAGCTGGTACGCGACGGGCGCCCCCGGCTCGAACTGGGAAGACCTCTGCCGCGGCCCGCACGTCCCAGCCACCGGCAAGATCGGCGCGTTCAAGGTGATGAGCCTCGCATCGAGCTACTGGAAGGGCGACGAGACGCTCGACCGCCTCACCCGCGTCTACGGCACCGCCTTCGCCACGAAGGAGGAGCTCGCCGCGCACCTCACCCAGCTCGACGAAGCGAAGAAGCGCGACCACCGCGTGCTCGGCAGGCAGCTGAGGCTCTTCCACATCGACGAGATGGTCGGCCAGGGGCTGATCCTCTGGACCCCCAACGGCTCGATCGTCCGCCAGGAACTCCAGAACTTCATCAGCGACGAGCTGCGCAAGCAGGGCTACACCCAGGTCTTCACGCCGCACATCGGCAAGCTCGACCTCTACCGCACCAGCGGCCACTTCCCCTACTACCGCGAGAGCCAGTACCCGCCCATCATCGAG
>JBJTJU010000127.1:0-2303 GCA_046096165.1 Phycisphaerales bacterium
AGAACCCGGTCGGCGTCAAGGTCGGCCCGGACACCGACCCCGCCGCGCTCGCGCGCACGGTCGAGGCGCTCGACCCGCACGGCACGCCCGGCCGCGTCTCGCTCATCACGCGCCTGGGCGCGCGTGACGTCGGCCGGCTGCCCCCGCGCGCGAGCGACGCGGTGCGCCGCCCCGGCCGCCCGGACGCGTGGAGCTGCGACCCCATGCACGGAAACACCGAGACCGTGGTGCCGCGGTCGGGCCCGGGCAAGGGAACGCCCGTCAAGACGCGGAAGTTCTCGCACGTGATCGCCGAGGTCGAGCAGAGCTTCGAGGTGCACCGCGCCGCGGGCACGCACCTGGCCGGCATCCACGTCGAGCTCACCGGCGAGAACGTCACCGAGTGCACGGGCGGCGCGCGCGGCATCTCCGAGGAGATGCTCGCCGACGCCTACCGCTCGCCGGTCGACCCGCGCCTCAACTACGAGCAGTCGCTCGAGCTCGCCATGCTGGTCGCGCGGCGCATGCGCGGCTGAGCGCGGCGGACGCGCCGGGCGCCCGGTTTCCGTAGACTGCCCGCCCTCATGCCTCGGCAGCCTCGACGCACGGTCATCACGGGCACCGGGACGGTCACGCCGTTCGGCCTCGGCACGGACGCCCTCTGGGAGGGGCTCTGCGCCGGCACCAGCCCCGTGGCGCCGTGCCGTGCGTTCGACTTCGGCGGCTTCCCCACGCCTTTCGTGGCGCAGGTCCCCGAAAGCGGCTTCGACGTCAAGAACGTGGTGCCGAAGTCCTACCGCAAGGCCACCAAGGTCATGTCGCGGGACATCGAGCTCGCCGTGGGCGCGGCCTTCGAGGCCGTGCGCGAGGCGGGGCTCCTGACCAAGGCGCACGAGCAGGGATCGGTCACCATCCCGCCCGCGCGCTTCGGCTGCCACATCGGCGCCGGGCTCATCGCCGCCGAGGAGAACGAGCTCACCGGCGCGCTGGCCACCGCGCGCGGCGCCGACGGCACCTTCGACTTCGGCCGCTGGGGCACCGAGGGCATGGCGAACCTCACGCCGCTCTGGATGCTCAAGTACCTGCCGAACATGCTGGCCTGCCACGTGACGATCATTCACGACTGCCAGGGGCCGTCGAACACGATCACCTGCGGCGAGGCGAGCAGCCTGCTCTCGATGGGCGAGTCGATGCGCGTCATCGGCCGCGGCGACGCGGACGCGTGCCTCTCGGGCGGCGCCGAGAGCAAGACGCACCTCCTGGCCCCGCTGCGCCAGCACTCCGCCGGGGGCCTGGCCGCCACCGACGCCGGCGAGGATCCCGCGAAGGTGGTGCGCCCGTTCGCGCCCGACGCGACGGGCTGCGTGCCCGGCGAGGGCGGCGGCCTGCTGGTGCTCGAGGCGCTCGAGGCCGCGCAGGCGCGCGGCGCGACGATCCTCGCGGAACTCGCGGGCTTCGGCGCCAGCCAGAGCTTCTGCCCGGACACGCTCGGCGTGGAGCCGGACGCCTCGGGGCAGGGCATCGTCGATGCGATCGAGGCGGCGCTCGCCGATGCGGGCATCGCCGCCGACGCGGTCGACGCGGTGATCCCCTTCGGCACCGGCGTCGCGGCGCTTGTCGCCAGCGAGCGCGCGGCGATCCAGGCCGGCTTCGGCGGCCAGAACGACTCGCTCGTCGTGCGGCGGTTCACGGCGTGACGGCGGGCGGCGCGCGCATGCCCCTGCACCGGAAGCTCTTCGTGGCGATGCTGGTGGCGGTCGCCGTGGCCGCGGGCCTCGCCGCCCTCGCCCGGCGCGCGCCCGCATGGTGGCAGCCGACGGCGCGCGACGCGCCCGGTGCGCTCGAGGTCGCGCGCGCCCTCGAGCAGGGGTTCGCGAGCGAAACCACGCGCGTCCGCGGCCCGGGCGCGCAGCCCTGGAGCGTGCGCGTGCGCGCGGCGGACGTGAACGCGTGGCTCGGCGCCCGCCTGCCGCAGTGGCTCGAGCATGACCGCAGCCTGCCGTGGCCGGACGGCGTGCAGGCGGTACAGGCCGCGGCGGACGCCCACGGCTTCACGCTGGCCGCCGACTGGAACGGTTTCGTGGTGTCCACGCGCTGGGCGATCGAGCCCGGGGTCCCTGGGCAGCCGGCCACCCTGTGCGCGGCGGGAACGAGCGTCGGCTCGCTCCCGATTCCATTCGCCTCCGGCGTCGGGGCATGGTTCGTGCCGGAACTCGGCCAGCCGCTGCCGCTCGAGTCGCGCCTCGGGGATGGCCGGCGCGTGCGCATCGTGGGCGCCGAGTTCGCCGACGGCGAGGCGATCCTCGACTGCGAGACCGCCACCG
>JBJTJU010000128.1:0-5567 GCA_046096165.1 Phycisphaerales bacterium
CCCGTGGTGCACATGGGATGGATGTCGCTTGCCTTCTTCGCGATCGCGGGCTTCGCCTGGGGGCTGATGCCGACGAACCCCGCGCGCTACCGCCACGAGCGGCGTGGCCGCGTGCTGGTCGCCGCGGCCGGGCCGGCGATGAACGTCGCGCTCGCCGCCGTCGCGATGATCGCCGGCGGCGCGTGGGTGTGGGCCGTCGGCACCGGGCGCGTGAGGCCCGAGGACGCCACGGCCGCGAACGTCACGCAGTTCCTCTACATCGGCGCACTCATCAACCTCGTGCTCGGCGTGCTCAACCTGCTGCCGGTGCCGCCGCTCGACGGGGCGGCGATCCTTGCCGGCGCGAGCCGCCGCCTCGATCGCTTCTACGACATGCCGGCCGTGCGCATGTACGGGCTGCTCGTGGTGCTCGTCCTCTTCTTCGGCGCCGTCCTGCGGCCGGTGCAGCGCGCCATGGCCATCGGCGCGATGGACGGCATGACCTGGGTCGCCGAACGCCTGGTGATCGCCGCACCCGGCGAGCGCGCGGACGATGCGTTCGGCGACGGCACGGCCCCAGGCGCGGATAACACGCCCCCGGACGCCACCGAACCCGCGCGTTGAGGCGCGCGGCCGTTTCGACTACCCTTTTCCGTTCTCGCAACCGCCTGCCGAAGGCGCATCGCACTGTGGGCCGAGAGGCCCGCCCCACGATGCGCCCGGCGCGAACGCGGCACGGTGCCGCGCGCGCGACCGACGTGGGCGCTTCCCGAAAGGACACGGCCTCATGGTCGTCCTTCGTCTGAAGAAGATGGGCCGCGCCCATCACCCGTTCTTCCGCCTCGCCGCCATGGACAAGCGCGCCCCGCGCGACGGCGTCGTCATCGAGGAGCTCGGCTGGTACGAGCCCCAGGGCAAGGAAGGCAAGCAGTTCCACCTCAAGATGGAACGCATCCAGCACTGGCTGTCGGTCGGGGCGCAGCCGTCGGACACGGCCGTGAGCCTGATCCGCCGCGCCGGCGGTTCCGTCAAGGACACCGTGCTCTCGGTGCGCCACGCCAAGGGCCGCACCAAGGCCGACGCCATCCGCGCCAAGAAGGGCCTTGAGCCCCTGCGCGGGCCGAAGCCGAAGGCCGAAGAGAAGAAGGGCTGACGCCCTTCGGGTGAGGCGCCGTGCGCATCGACGTCCTCACCCTGTTTCCCGGCATGTTCGCGCCGATCCTCGGCGAGAGCATCCCGGGACGGGCCGCCGCCGCGGGCATCCTCGAGCTCCACGCGCACGACATCCGTGCATGGAGCCAGGACAAGCACCGCAAGGTGGACGACCGCCCCTTCGGGGGCGGGCCCGGCATGGTGATGATGTGCCAGCCCCTCGTCGACGCGGTCGAGGCGGTTGAGAGGATGGACCCCCGGGCAGCATGCCGCGTGCTGCTCACGCCGCAGGGCGAGCGCCTGGCTCAGCCCCGCGTCGAATGGTTGGCCAGGCAGCCCCGCCTCCTCATGGTCGCGGGGCACTACGAAGGAATCGACGAGCGGGCCATCGAGGAACTGGCCCCGCTCGAGGTGAGCGTCGGAGACTTCATCGTGAGCGGCGGAGAGATCCCCGCCATGATGCTGGTCGACGCGGTGACGAGGCTCCTTCCCGGAGCGCTCGGACACGAGCAGTCAGCGGCGGAGGATTCCTTCAGCCGCCGCGACGAAGAGGGGCGTTCCCTCCTCGACTGCCCTCACTACACGCGTCCGCGCGAATGGCGCGGCCGCGGCGTGCCCGAGGTGCTGATCGGCGGCGACCATGCCGCCATCGCGCGCTGGAGGCACGACCGGATGCTGGAGCGCACGCAGCAGCGTCGCCCAGACCTCCGGCAGCGACCCCTGGGCGGAATTCCCCGTCCCATGTCGCAGACCGCCGACGGTGGCCAGGCGCAGGACGCGCCGGGCTGAAGGCGGAACGGGCGGGCGAATGCCCGCGGAAGGATGCACGACCCATGGACCGCACCAAGATCATCGAAGCCGCAGTCGCCGGACAGCTCAAGGACGCCAAGGACATCCCGAACCTGCGGGTCGGCGACACCATCGACGTCCACTACAAGATCATCGAGGGCGACAAGGAGCGCGTGCAGGTCTTCCAGGGCGTGCTGCTGGCCAAGACCGGCCGCGGCATCCACACCATGATCACGGTCCGCCGCATCGTGGCGAACGAGGGCGTGGAGCGCATGTTCCCGCTGCACTCGCCGCGCCTGGCGAAGGTCGACATCGTGCGCCGCGGCGACGCGCGCCGCGCGAAGCTCTACTACCTGCGCGACCGCTTCGGCAAGGCGCGCCGCCTGCGCGACCAGCGCCGCGGCCTGAAGCACACGGGGGGCGCCCAGGCGCCCGCCGCCGCGGCGGAGTGAGCCGATCGTCCGGCTCGTCAAGAGCTTCGGCTTCGAGGCAGCGCACTGGCTCCCCTCCTTCCCGGAGGGGCACAAGTGCCGGCGCATGCACGGGCACAGCTTCCGCGTCGAGGTGGCGGTCGAAGGGCCGCTCGACCCCGCGCGCGGCTTCCTCATGGACTACGGGGACATCAAGAAGCTGCTCGCCCCGCTCGAGGCCGAGCTCGACCACCGCGTGCTGAACGAGGTGCCGGGCCTGGAGAACCCCACCAGCGAGATGATCGCGAAGTGGGTCTGGGACCGGCTCGCGCCGGCCCTGCCCGGCCTCGCCCTGGTCACGGTGCACGAGACGTGCACCAGCCGCTGCGAGTACCGCGCGACAATGGGGTAAATCGCGCCGGGGGGCGACTTGTCCGGTTTAGCGGCGCGGCTCGAGGGCGGCGCGCTCGTCGGCAGACGACTCCCGCCCGAGGGGGCGCACGAAGACGTTCTGGAACTCGACCGGGCAGCCGTGGCTCTGGAGGGCGATCGGCCCGCGACGCGGCATGCCGGGCAGGTGCGCGCGGTCGATCACGTTCTTCCCGTTCAGGGTCACCGTCACGGTGTCGCCGACCACCAGGATCCGGAACCGGTTCCACTCGCCGATCGGCCGGTCCGCGGCCACCTTGGGCGTGCACGCGGCGCGCACCGCCGCGGGCATCGAGGCGTCCGTGCGGTAGCCCCAGATCTCGCCCGAGCCGCACGGCCACAGCCACATGTTCACCTGCGACTTCGACTGCCCGCGCAGGTAGATGCCGCTGTCGCGCTCCTCGACCTCGACCTGCTTCACCGAGCCGTCGGGGTTGCGCACCTCGGCGCCGTCCGGCCCGATGACGGGGCGCATCATCTTGCCCTGGTGGTCCTTGGTCCAGCGCCAGTCGCAGACGAGCTCGAAGTCGTCGAGTTCCTCCGTCGACCACAGGTGGCTGCCCTTGCCGTCGTACTTCAGGACGCCGCCCTCGAGCTTCCAGTGCCCCTCCTGGCCCTTCTCCTCGCGCCAGCCGGCGAGGGTCTTCCCGTCGAACATGGGCCGAAGGCCGGTGCCGTCATCGGCACGCGCCTCGGCCGGGATGTCGCCGGCGGGCGCCAGCTCGCGCACCGTGATGTTGCGGAACCACACCGGGCTCCCTTCGCTCTCCAGGCAGATGTATCCCATGCGCGGCGAGCAGGCGCGCGCGCCCGACACCTCGACGCCGTTGATCTCGACCGTGAGGTCGCCGTTGCGGCCGGTCACCTTGTAGTGGTTCCACTCGCCGGCGCCCTTGGTGACGCGCTCGCTCGGCAGCGTGCGCTCCCACCCGGCGGGATGCTCGCGCAGCGGCGTCATCTTGGCGCCCCAGATGCTGAAGACGTCGCCCTGGCCCGTGGACAGCAGGCGCCCCTGCTTGTCGCTGACGTCCGGCGTCAGCATGATCTGCACCTCGACCGACCGCGGGAACATGTTCTGCGCCTGGCTGGGGATGGGGTCGCTCCACACGAAGAGCCCCGCGTTGCCCTGCTCCTTCTCGTGCTTCCAGTCGAACTCGAGCACGAAGTTCTCGTACATGCGGTCCGTGCGAAGGAAGCCGGTGGGGTTTCCCGTGCAGAACAGCATGCCGTCCTTGGCCTGGAAGGTGTCGTCCCAGCAGTTCACCTTCACCCAGCCGGAGAGGTCGGTGCCGTTGAAGATGGGGCCGCTGAAGAGCGCGGCCGTGCACTCGGCGGCAGGGGCGGCCGGGCCGCTCGAGGCCTTCTGCGCGCCGTCGCACGCGGCAAGCAGGCCGGCGGCAGCAAGCGCGGAGGCGAGCAGGACGCACGAGGGCACGCAGGTCGATCGCATGCGGCGGATGCTAGCCGTACCCTGCAAAGGTGCCGTTCACGCGACCCATCATCGCCCTGCACGACGCACGCACGCTCGCCGGCCTCTCGGGCGCACCGGCGCGGCACGCGTGCGAGCTGCTCGCGCTCCCGCTCGCCTCGCCGGGCACGCCGCTCGGCGCGTTCGTCGGCGGCAACCCGCTGGCAGGCGCGTGGGCCTGCGACGCCGAGCTGCCGGGCTCGTGGGTCCTCGCCTGGAGCGGCACCCTCGGGGGAACGCTCTTCGAGGGCACGCCAGCCAACTGGATGCGCGGACCTGCGGCGCTCGATGCGCTGTGCGACGAGCTGGCGCCGCAGCTTGCGCGCCATGGCAAGCGGCTGGTGCTGGTGCCGCATGCGCGCCATGTGCTGAGCGACGCGCGCAGCGCGCTCACCTGGTGGTGCGACCGCCTCTTCCCGGGGCAGCGCTTCGAGCTGCTGCCGCCCGCACCCGCCGGCCCGCGCCCCTTCGGGCTGGCGCTCGACATCGCCGCGCTGCTCGAGCCATCCATGGTGCCGGACGTCGAGGACCACGTGCAGTCGCTCCTTGCCTCGATCGGCCCGCGCGCGGATGCCATCATCCTGCGCGACGCGCGCCAGGACCCCAACGACCCCGAGTCGCTCGCCCCCTGCGCCCTCGGCGACGGCGTGCTGCCACGAGAGCGCACGCTGGAGCTGCTCGCCCGGCACGTCCCGGAACAGGTGCCCGTGGCGGTTTCCGGAGCCGGCCTCGACCGCGCGCTTGCATGGATGGGCGCCGCACCGGCCTCGCACGCCTGAACGCGCCCTGAACCGCTGGCCCGCGCGCCCGAACGGGGTAGACTTCCACGCACGCCGGAGGATCCGGCGCGCAAGGAGGCCATGGATGACCGCTGCGAGCGTGCTTGATGCTCGCGTCCTCGTTCTGAACAAGCTGTACAGCGCTGTCCGCGTTGTGGACGCGCGCCGGGCCTTCACCCTCCTGTGCAAGGGGTCGGCCGAGGTCATCAGCGTCGAATCCGGCAGCTACGTCAGCTACTCGCTCAACACCTGGGCCGAGGCGGCGGAATTCCAGCGCACCTTCGAGCACGAGGACCACGACTGGGTGTCCACGCCCAACCTGGTGATCGCGGTGCCCAAGATCATCCGGCTGCTCGGCTACGAGCGCCTGCCGCGCGAGCCGGTCAAGCTGAACCGCCGCAACATCTACGCCCGCGACCACAGCCAGTGCCAGTACTGCGGCCGGAACTTCAGCACCAAGGAACTCACGCTCGACCACGTGGTGCCCCGAGTGCAGGGCGGCGAGAACAGCTGGACCAACCTGGTGTGCGCGTGCGTGCGCTGCAACGCGCGCAAGGGCGG
>JBJTJU010000129.1:0-6128 GCA_046096165.1 Phycisphaerales bacterium
TCGGCCTATGTGGGATGCCGGGAGGGCTGGGCGTTCTTCCTGACGAACCTGAAGTCGGTGCTCGAGCATGGGACCGACCTGCGCGACCGCGCGCCGGACCGCGCCGGGCTCGTGAACCTCTGAGCGCGTCCTACGATGCGCCTGTGGCGCCGTCGATGACCATTCCCGCGCGCGGCACGCGCTGCGAACTCACGGTCGACGGCATGACCTGCGCCAGCTGCGCCGCGAGCGTCACCCGCGTGCTGCGTGCGCAGCCGGGCGTGCGCGAGGCGCAGGTCGACTTCATGCTCGGCCGGGCGGTGGTGCAGGCCGAGGACGGCGTCGATCCGGCGGCACTTGCGCGGGCGGTGAGCGAGGCGGGGTACCCGTCGGCGCCGGCAGCGGCGCGCGGCGAGGGGCCGGCATCGCGGCTCGAGGAACTGGATGTCTCGGCGCAGTCAGACCTGCGCGCGCTTCGCATTCGCCTGGCGGTGGCGATCGTGTGCTGCGTGCCGCTCGTGTGGGAAGCGATGTCGTCGCACCGCCTGTGGGCGCCTGGCGCGCGGGAGCACGCCCGCGAGGTGGCACGAGCGGCCGGAGTGGCGATGTGGGAGGTTGCGGGGGACTACCGGCTCTCCATGGATCGTGCGCACTCGGTGCTGGTGCAATTCCTGCTCTGCGCGCCGATCGTCCTGTATTCGGGCTGGCCGATCCTGCGTGCGGCAGCGCTCGGGGCGCGCAAGCGCACGGCGAACATGGACTCGCTGCTGGCGCTCGGGATCGTGGCGGCGTTCGGGTGGTCGAGCCTGGTGCTGGTGACGCTGCTGCTGCCGGTCGCGGGCGCCTCCCCCGTGCCTGCGGTGCACTTCGAGGCCGCGGGCGTGATCGTGACGCTGGCCGTGCTCGGGCGTTGGATGGAGACGCGGGCGACGATGCGCGCGCGGGACGCGGTGCGTGGGCTGGCGGCCCTGCAGCCGGCGATGGCGCGGGTGAGGCGTGGGAATGCAGATGTCGATGTCGCGATCGGCGAGGTGCGCCGCGGGGACCTGGTGGTGGTGCGACCTGGCGAGCGCGTGCCGGTCGATGGGATGGTTGCCGAGGGCACGTCCGAGGTCGACCAGTCGACCCTGACGGGCGAGAGCGTGCCGGTCGCGAAGCGCGCCGGCGACGAGGCGTTCGCGGGAACGTTGAACACGGTGGGGTCGATCGTGGTGCGCGCGGCGCAGGTCGGCAGCGCGACGCTCCTGGGGCGGATCGCGCGCATGGTGGAGGAGGCGCAGTCGAACCGTGCGCCGATCGCCCGGCTGGCCGACCGCGTGAGCGCATGGTTCACGGTCGCGATGCTGCTGGTGGCGGCGGTGACCTTCGGTGCCTGGGCGGCGGCGGGACGGACGGACCTGGCGCTCACGTGCACGGTGGCGGTGCTGGTGATCGCGTGTCCGTGCGCGCTTGGGCTGGCGACCCCGACCGCCATCATGGTGGCGACGGGCGTGGCCGCGCGCCGGGGCATCCTGGTGAAGGGCGGTGCGGCGATCGAGACGCTGGCGTCGGTCGACGCCGCGGTGCTCGACAAGACAGGGACGGTGACGGCGGGTGCGCCCGAGGTGATGGCCGTCGCTGCATCAACGGGCATCGACGAGCGCGCGCTGCTTGCCGCGGCCGCCGGCGCGGAGCGGGCGAGCGAGCATCCGCTCGGCGAGGCGATCGTCTGCGCCGCAGCGGCGCGCGGCGTGCCCGCGCCGATGGCGCTCAACTTCGAAGCGGTGCCCGGCGCCGGCGTGTCGGCGATCGTCGACCGTCGGCGTGTGCGCGTCGGGACGCCGGCATTCGCGCTTCCGGAGGGCGTGCCGGCAGAGATCGGCGCGGCCGTCTCGGCGATGCATGCCGATGGTCGAACGGCGGTCGTGGTCAGTGCGGATGGCGTCGCGCTCGGGGTGGTGGCGGTGGCAGATGCGGTGCTGCCCGATGCCCGCGTGGCGGTCGGTCGGCTGCGGCAGCTTGGGGTCGCGGTGTCCATGGCGTCGGGCGACGACCCGGCCGTGGCACGACGGATCGCGCAGGAGGTGGGGATCGACGAGGTGCATGCGGGCATCATGCCGCAGGGCAAGGCGCAGATCGTGGATGAAGTGCGTTCGCGCGGCCGATGCGTGGCGATGGTGGGCGACGGGGTGAACGATGCGCCGGCGCTCGCCGTGGCGGACGTGGGCATTGCGGTGGGTGGCGGAACAGACATCGCCGCCGATGCGGCGGACGTCGTGCTGATGCGGCCGGGGATTTCGGGCGTCGCGGACGCGATCGAACTGGCCCGCGCCGCCATGCGCGTAGTGCGGCAGAACCTGTGGTGGGCGTTTGGCTACAACATCGTCGGCATCCCGCTGGCGGCAGGCGTGCTGGTGCCGTGCACCGGATGGGTGCCCGGGCCGATGCTGGCGGCGGTGGCGATGAGCGTGTCGAGCGTTGCGGTGGTCGGCAACAGCCTGCGCCTGCGCGCGATCGGCCGTGCGGCGTTCGGCCGCGCCTAGCATTCACCCCTTGTCGTCGTCCCCGGTCAGTCCCGTCGAACGGCCGCTGCCGTCCCTTGCCGCACCGCGCGTGCTGGCGCTCGATCGACTGGCGCTGCGCATGCTGGTGGGCGACCGCCTGAAGTACCTGGGGCTGGTGGCCGGGCTCTTCTTCGCCAGCCTCCTGGTGCTTCAGCAGGCGAGCATCTTCACGGGCTACACGGGCCGCATGGCGTCGTGGGTCCATGACGTGCAGGGCCACGACCTGTGGGTGACCGACCCGCAGATGGACTTCACCGAGGACCCGAAGCACCTGCTTCCCACGGCGCTCGGCCGCGTGCGCAGCGTGGATGGCGTGGCGTGGGCGGTGCCGATGTACAAGAACTACCTGAAGGCGCGACTGGCCGACGGCACGCAGTTCAACGTGCGCGTGATCGGGCTGGACGATGCCAGCATGGCCGGCGGCCCGCGCGAGATGGTGGAAGGGACGCTTGAGGTGCTGCGGCGCGACAAGGCGGTGCTGGTGAACGCCGACATGCTGGACGGCCAGATGCGCATGCGCACCGGGCTGGACGGCGAGGGCCCGCGCGGCATGCGGGTCGGCGACGCCTTCAGCATCAACGACCACGAGGTGCGCGTGGCCGGCACCTACCGCGCGACGCCCGAGTTCTTCTGGGAGCCGGTCGTCTACACGACCTTCTCGCGTGCGGTGGCCATGAGCCCGGCCGAGCGCCGGCAGACCACCTACATCCTGGCGTCGGTGGCCGACGGCGTGGCGGTGGACGAGGCGAAGCGGCGCATCGCGGAGGCGACCGGCCTGCGTGCCATGACCAGCGAGGAGTTCGCCGCGCGCACGACCGAGTACATCATGACCCAGACCGGGATCCTGATCAACTTCGGGATCACGATCGGCATGGGCTTCGTGATCGGCGTGCTGGTGGCGGGGCAGACGCTCTACACGTTCGTCCTGGACAACCTGCGCTACTTCGCCGCGCTGAAGGCGATGGGCATCACCAATGCACGCATCGTGCGAATGGTGAGCGTGCAGGTCTTGGCCGTGGGCACGATCGGCTTCGGGATCGGGCTTGGACTTGCCGCCGCCACGGGCTGGGCGGCCGAGGGCGGGCCGCTTGCGTTCCGGCTGGACTGGCGCGTGGCGGCCTTCGGCGCGACCGCGATCATGACCTGCTGCCTGGTGAGCGCATGGATCAGCCTGCGCCGGGTGATGCGCCTCGAGCCGGGGATGGTGTTCAAGTGACGCCCGCGGTCGAGGTGCACGGGTTGACCAAGGTCTACGGGCGCGGTGCCACGCAGGTGACCGCGCTGCGCGGGGTCGAACTTTCGGTGCCTTCGGGGTCGCTTGCGATGATCGTGGGCCCGTCTGGCTGCGGCAAGACCACGCTCATCAGCGTGGTGGCGGGGATCCTGGACCCAAGCGCGGGTGCGTGCCGGGTACTTGGCACCGACCCGGCGAGGATGCCGGACCTCGACCGCACCGCGTGGCGCGCGCGCAACGTTGGATTCGTGTTCCAGCAGTTCAACCTGCTTCCCACCCTGACCGCCGCCGAGAACGCGGCGGTGCCGCTCATGATCCTCGGGTGGGAGTGGTCCGCGGCGGTGGCCGAGGCGCGTGCGGCGCTCGACCGGCTGGGGCTTGCGGGGCGGGGCGATGCACTTCCCTCGGAGCTGTCCGGCGGGCAGCAGCAGCGCGTGGCGATCGCGCGCGCCCTGGTGCACCGACCGCGCCTGGTGGTGTGCGACGAGCCGACCAGCGCGCTCGACCACGACACCGGGCAGCACGTGATGGAACTCTTCCGCGAGGTGGCCGACCGGCACGAGCTGACGCTCGTGGTGGTGACGCACGACGCGCGGATCTACCGGTTTGCGGACCGGATCTTCCGCATGGATGATGGGCGCGTGGTGGATTCCCACGTGCCCGAGGAGGCGACTGCATGAAGCTTCGTTCGTTCGTCCTTCCCGCGTTGGCGGTGGCCGGCATGGCCGTCGGGACCGTGGCCGTGCTGTCGGCCGGGAACCCCGAGAGCTTCTCGCGCCCGCTCGACGAGCCCGCGCGCGCGACGTTCGACTCGAGCATCGCGGGGGCCGGGCTGATCGAGCCGGCCGGCGAGCCGATCGAGGCCGCGGCGGCGGTGCCGGGCATCGTGTCGGCCGTCATGGTGAAGCAGGGGGACCGCGTGCGGGCGGGTGACGTCCTGTTCGCGATCGATGCGCGGCAGGCGGGCGCGGAACTGGCGGTGGCGGAGGCCCAGCTCGAGGCGGCGCGGCGCGAACTGGAGCGGCTGCGCGCGTTGCCGCGGCCAGAGGACATTCCCGTCGCCGAGGCCACCGTGCAGGCGGCCGAGGCGCGGGCGCAGGAGGCCGAGGCGCTGCTCTCGCTCGTGCGCTCGGTGAGCGACCCCGGCGCGCTCGCGCGCGGCGAGGTGGTGCGGCGCGAGTCTGCGGCGCGCCAGGCGGCGGCGCAGGTGGCCGAGGCGCGCGCGGCGCTCGCGCGGCTGCGTGCGGGCGCGATGCCGCAGGAGGTGGCGGTGGCCGAGGCCGCCGTGCGCCAGACCGAGGCGCGTGTGGGCGCGATGAAGACCGAGCTGGCGCGGCTTGAGGTGCGTGCGCCGGTCGATGCCACGGTGCTTGACGTCAACGTCCGGCCCGGGGAGTTCGCCACGAGCGGCGCCGGCATCGAGGCGGCGGTGGTGCTTGGCGACGTGGACACGATGCACGTGCGCATCGACATCGACGAGAACGATGCGTGGCGGTTCCGGCCGGGATCGAAGGCACGGGCCACGCTGCGCGGCAACAGCGCGATCAGCACGGATCTCTCCTTCGTGCGCGTCGATCCGTACGTGGTGCCGAAGCGGAGCCTGACGGGAGCCAGCATGGAACGCGTCGACACCCGCGTGCTGCAGGTGATCTACTCGTATCCTGCCTCCGCTCTGCCGGCATACGCGGGACAGCAGGTGGACGTCTTCGTCGAGGCGCCGCCGCGCTTCCAGCCGCCGGCGGCCGAACCGCCGGCGACGCCGGCCCCCGGCGCGTGACGATCTACGACCGACTCCAGCCCCTCGAGCCGTTCCTCGCCGGTCCGTGGCGATGGGTGACCTACGCGGTGATCGGCGTGGGACTTTCGCTTGCCGTCTGGGCGGCGTGCACGAAGAAGTGGCACCCGGATGGCGTGCGTCGCTGCGTTCGGTGCCGGCACCCGTTCGATCCGAAGGCATCGTTCGGCGGCGGCCTTCGCTGCAGCGAGTGCGGGCATATGGCGGCGACGGAACGCGAGGCGTTGCGCCGACGCGGCCGTGGCTGGGTGGTGGCATGCGGGGTGATGGTGGCGCTCTCGGCGGCGATTCCGCTCGGACTCTGGAACGCGGTGCACCTGTGGGCGGCGCGCACCGTGCTCCCGCGATGGGTGGTGGTCGAGTCAGCCACGTTCGCGGGTGGTTTGACGGTGGTGCTCGAGGGCGATCCGCTGCAGGCGTGGCTCGAGTGGGAGCCGAACCCGACGGACGAGGCGTGGGACGGCATGTTCTTCGAGTGGATCGAGGGCAGCGATCCGCCGGTGCGCACGGAGTGGCCGCAGCCGTGGCGCATGACGATCCGTGGGCCCCATGGGTCCATTGTGCTCGATTCCGAGAC
>JBJTJU010000130.1:0-2132 GCA_046096165.1 Phycisphaerales bacterium
GGAGTGTGCGCCGCTTCGCGGCGGCAAAACCTGGTGGGCGCGCCGGGAAAAAGCGCGCGGCCCCTGCCGTGGGGCCCGGGCCGCGGGTGGGGTCAGATACGCGACGGGGAATCGCTTACGGGCATGCGCCCCAGGCACCGAGCATGAAGCCGAGGGCGTCGCCGTTGACGAAGCCGTCGTTGTTGAAGTCCGCGGAGCACGGGGTGGAGCACGCGCCCCACTGGCCCAGCAGGATGCCGAGGTCGTCGCCGTTGACGAAGTTGTCGTTGTTGAGGTCAGGCCGGCAGCTCGGCTGCGGCGGCCCGGTGATCTCGAGGTTGCCGCTGACGGCCGCGGTGGTCGCCCCGAACCCGCCCACCACGATGTAGTACGTGGTGCCGGCGGTCAGCTCGGTGTTCAGGACGATGCCGGTGGTCTGGCCATTGCCCAGCTTGCTAGAGTAGAGCGACTGCGTGGTGGTTCCGCAGCCGGACGAGCACGCACAGGTGTCGTCGTTGTAGGCGAGCGACTGGAACGTCTGGCCCGTGGTGGGGCAGGCGGTGCCGATGGCCATCTTGGTGTCGTTGACCGACCCGCACAGGCTGAACGTGTACAGGCCGTTCACGCCGGGGACGAACTTGTACCAGGCCGCCTTGTAGATGATCGTCGTGCCGTTGGTCGCCGTCGCGCGCACGGTCTGGTCGACCGTGAGGCCGGCGTTCGAGAACGGGCTGATGCCGAACGGTGCGCTCACCGCGTTCACGCATGCGGTGATCGGGGGTGCCGTGACGACGAGCGGCACCGAGTTGCCGAGGCCGGCATCGGCGGTCGCGCCGCCGATCACCACCCACACCGTGCTGCCCGAGGTCAGGTTGGTCGTGATCGACGAGCCGGACCCGCAGGACGGCGTGCCGCACGCGAGCACGGTTCCGCTGCTGCAGGCGCTGAAGAGCGCGATGCGGGCAGCCCCGGACGTGGGGCACGTCTGGAAGGTGTAGCTGCCGGTGTCGCCGACGGTGAACTTGTAGAAGTTGGCGCGGTGGATGGTGGCGCCGCAGGCGGAGACGTCCGCGACGGTTGCGTCGCTGCGGTAGCCGAGCGTCGACGTGCCGACGGCGGCGGTCGGGTTGAAGGTCGCGCACGGGTCGTACGCCGGCGGCGGGCCGCCGGTGTTGCCGACGTTGATCGGGGTGTTGGCAAGCGTCTCCCACGCGAGCTCGGTGATCCTGCGGTCGGCGCCGCTGATCGAGCTGCCGATCACGAACTTGCCCCAGCCGTAGTGGGTGAGGCCGTCCGATGCGGTGAAGCGGAAGCCGAAGTAGTTGGCGGCGTTGAGCTGCCAGTTGCCGGGCGCGGTACCGACGACCACCGCGCCGCTGCCGTAGCTGCCCGTGGCGGTCACGGGCGTGTTGAGCGCCAGGTTGCCGGCCGACCCGGTGGTCACGCCGGGGAAGCGCAGCATGCCCGTGCCGGTGGCGTTGAACCACGTGAGGCTGGTGGCGCTGTAGGGGTTGATGTCCCATCCGGCCACGGCGCTGGCGGCGGAGCCGGTGGTGCGCGCCTCGACATTGATGTAGAGGCCGTCGATGTTGGCCGGAATGACCAGGTTGGCGTCGGGCCAGTAGTTGACGTCGGCGGCGGCGTGGTGCGCGGCGGCCGCGGTCACGGCGGCGCAGGCGGCGAGGTAGCGGCCCAGGCGCGGGCTCAGGCGGTGATCGGTTGGCATCGGCTTGGTTCTCCTGCAGGCAGGTCTCGGGGGATGTGCACAGCCAGCGCAGACACGCTGCATGCCTATAAACGCAATCTGCACGTCCGACCTGTCACGAATTCCGCCCGGATTTTCGCAACCGGATTTGCGCCGACTTCCGACGCGGCGATGGCGTCGTTATTAGCCTGACGAGCGATTTCGATGCAGCGCCGGGTCGACCGCCGCATGCATCGCCGCGCGGTCAAGGGGTTGGCCGAGGAAGTCTGCGATCGTGGGCACCCACCCACCCGGGTCGCGCACCAGCTCGGCATACGGCACACGCAGCACCCCGAACCCCGGGCGCGCGGCGAGCCATGCATCGACCGTCTTCAGCTGCTGCTCGTACACCGCCATCAGTCGCTCGGGCGGCAGCCCGCCGCCCGCCCGGCCGCTGCGCGCAAGCATC
>JBJTJU010000131.1:0-10296 GCA_046096165.1 Phycisphaerales bacterium
GAGTCCGCGGGACGGCTCTCGGCGGCGATCTCCCACCCGTGCACGACCGCGTAGCCCGACGGAAACGTCCCCGCCTGGATGCGGCGCGCGACGTCGATCTCGCGCTCGAGCCGCTCGCGCTCGATGCGGTCCTCGCGCCGCGCGAGCGCCGCGATCGCCAGGCCCGCCAGCTGCGCCACCATGTCTGCATAGGGCACCGCGGCATCGCCGAGCCGGCCGCCGGCACGCGTGTCGGCGTACAGGAAGATCCGCGGGGGGTCATGCGCGGGGACGGGCGCGCACATCGCCGTCGTGGCGCCGGAGGCCATCAGGCTGTCGGTCATGCGCACGGCCGCCGCGCCCGCCCGTGACACCTGCACCGTGGAGGCGGTCCGCCGCGCCTCGGCGAGGAGCGTCCGGCTCACGGGCAGTGCGCGCACGTGCGCCGAGGCGGCCCAGGTGGCGATGGGAGTCCACGCATCAACACCATCCGCGTGCACCAGAAGCGCTCGGTCGAAGTCGCCGCTCTCGGCCAGCGTGTGGACGACGGCCTCGGCCAGCGCGTCCAGCTCGTCGGCCCCGCCGATCCGGCGCGCGGCGGCGATGAGCGCGGAGAGCCGCACCTGGGCCGACTCGAGCCGCTGGCGAGGGATCGCCTCCGCGCGGGCGCCGGTGCCGTCGTCGAGGATCAGCGTCTCGGCCACGGTGGCGGCCGCATCGCCAAGCACCAGGCGCATGCGGTACGGACCGATCGCAAGCGTCGCGCCCGACGCAAGCGGCGTCCACGTCTCCGCCGAAAGCGGCCGTCCGTCGAGCGACGACCCGCCCTTGCCGACGCTGCGCACCTGCCAGCACCCCGCGCGCCACGCGAACTCCGCGTGCCGCCGGCTCACGGATGCGTCCTGCAGCGCGACGTCCGGCGCCGGCCCGGCGCTCGACGGCCGCCCGACGGCCACGACCGCACCCTCCGCGGCGGGGAACGACGCGGCCGGCCGACCGGTCCCGGGGAACGTCACGCGCAGCGCGGGGGGCTGCGTCGATGCCACGTCAGGCGACCTCGGCCGGCACCGTGCGCGGTGCCGGCGGCGCGCCCGCCGTCGCGCGCGGCGTGTCCACCGCGGCCGCGGTGCGTCCGAAGGCCATCTGCGCCACCGAGATCAGGGTCTCCAGGCGGCCGAGCGTGTTCTCGCGCATCGCGCCGAAGGCCATGTAGGGAAAGAGCGCAAGCAGCGCGACCACCAGGCCCGACGCCGTCGCGACCAGCGCCTCGGAGATGCCGCCCGACACCGCACGCGGGTCGACCATGGCCTCGCCGCCCGAGAGCAGGTCGAAGCTCGTGATGATGCCCGTGACCGTGCCCAGGATCCCCAGCATCGGCGCCGCGGTGATGATGGTCGAGAGCGTCGCCATGAAGCGGTCGATCCGGATGCGCTCCGTCTCGACGCTGCCCACGCCCACGGCGTCGGTCGCGCCGTCGCGCAGCAGCGCGCGCGCGACGCGGGCGTAGACGGTCTCGGACGTGTCGGCCAGCGCGTTCGCGCGCGTGGCGTCGCCGCGGCGCATCGCCTCCATCATGGCGGCGAAGCCGCGCTTGCCGGCCGGGCCGTTCTGGCGGGCCCAGAACACGGCGCGCTCGAACGAGACCGACAGCGAGACGATGCTCAGGCAGAGGAGCGGCCACATCACCAGGCCGCCCTTGTGCATGATTGACTGGAAGTGGACGAGCATGCGTAGGGCCGCGCAGCGGCGCGGAGGGAGCGGAATCATACGGGGTGGCGCTACACTCGCCGGAATGACCGCACTTGGCTCGCATGCCGCCGACACGACGCTCCTCGCCGAGGTCGAGGCGGCGCTCGCCGGCACGCTCGATGCCCACGAACTCGCACCCCGGCTGCGCGAGGCGATGCGCTACGCGGCCCTCGGCGGCGGCAAGCGCGTGCGCCCGGTCCTGGTGCTGCGCGCCTGCGAGGCGGTGGGCGGCCGCCGCGCCGACGCCATGCCCGCCGCGGTCGCGCTCGAGTTCGTCCACTGCTTCAGCCTGGTGCATGACGACCTGCCGGCCCTCGACAACGACGACCTGCGGCGCGGCCGCCCCACCACCCACAAGGCGCACGGGGAGGCGCTGGCGATCCTCGCCGGCGACGGCCTGCTGTCGGTGGCGCTCGAGGTGGCCCTCGACTCCCCCCGCCGCGGCGCCGAGGTGGCGCGTGAGCTGGCCGCCGCCACCACCGGGATGATCACGGGACAGGTCTACGACACGCTTGGCGGCTTCCCCGGTTCGCCCGACGCCGCCACGCGCCTGCGCCTGATCCACGACCACAAGACCGGCGCCCTGCTGCGTGCTGCGTGCCGGATGGGCGCGATGGCGGGCAACGCGTCGGACGCCGACCTTGCCGCGCTCACCGAGTACGGCCGCGCAATGGGCCTCATGTTCCAGGTGGTCGACGACATCCTCGACGAGACGCAGTCCACCGAGCATCTCGGCAAGGCGTCCGGCAAGGACCGCGATGCGGGCAAGCTCACCTATCCCGGCGTCTTCGGCGTCGAGGAAAGCCGCCGGCACGTCGAGCGGCTGCTCGACGAGTCGCTCGCCGCCGTCCGGCCGCTCGGCGAGGCGGCCACGCCGCTTGCCGACCTCGCCCGGAACCTGGCCACCAGGACTCGATAACCACGGAAGGCGCTACACTTTCGGCGCTCCCCACCCCATGAAGATCCTCCCGACCATCGGCGGCCCCGCAGACCTCAAGAAGCTCTCCATCGAGCAGCTGCCGGCCCTTGCCAAGGAAGTCCGCCAGGCGATCTGCGACCAGGTCGCCAAGTCGGGCGGCCACCTGGCCCCGAACCTCGGCGTCGTAGACCTGACGATCGCCATGCACTACGTCTTCGACTTCGGGCATGACCGCCTGCTGTGGGACGTGGGGCACCAGTGCTACACGCACAAGCTGCTCACCGGCCGGCAGCACCTCCTGGGCAAGCTCCGCCAGCGCGGCGGCATGGCCGGCTTCCCCGAGCCGCGCGAGTCCGACTACGACCTCTTCTCGGTGGGCCACGCCGGCACCGGCATCTCGACCGCGGTCGGGGTGGCGCGCGGCGACACGCTCGGCGGCGAGGGCTGGGCGCCCGACAACCCCTCGGGCCGCCGCGTCGCGGTGGTGATCGGCGACGCCAGCATCGTGAACGGCGTGGCGATGGAGGGCCTGAACAACGCAGGCGTGCTCCACCGGCAGTTCCTGGTCGTCCTGAACGACAACGGCATGAGCATCGCCAAGCCCCAGGGCGCGGTCGCGGCGTACTTCGACCGCGTGCGCATGAGCCCCGGCTACGGCGAGTTCAAGAAGGCCGCGCGCGAGTTCGTGAAGCACGTGCCCGGCGGCCAGGCGCTCGCGGACCTCTACCACCGCGCCGGCGAGGTCTCCAAGACGCTCGCGCACGAGGTGCACGCGAACGGCTGGTTCGAGCACTTCAACATGGTCACCGTCGGCCCGGTCGACGGCCACGACATCCGCGCGCTGGTCGAGGTCCTCAACGAGGCCAAGCAGTTCGACCGCCCGATCGTGCTCCACGTGAAGACCGTCAAGGGCAAGGGCTTCGCCTTCGCCGAGCAGGACAGCTGCACGTTCCACTCCCCGAGCGCCTTCAGCATGCTCGAGGACATGGAGAACGAGGGCTGCCGCGTCGAGCTGAAGAAGGGCGGCCGCTCGTTCACCGCCGCCTTCGGCGACGCGATGGCAGACCTGATGGCCCGCGACCCGAAGGTGGTCGCCTGCACCGCCGCGATGCCCGACGGCACCGGGATCAGCAAGGTGATGCCGAAGTTCCCCGACCGCGTCTGGGACACGGGCATCTGCGAGAGCCACGCCGCCGACATGATGTGCGGCCTGGCGAAGACCGGCTGGAAGCCGTTCATGGCCGTCTACAGCACGTTCCTGCAGCGCGCCTTCGACCAGTGCTTCCAGGAGGCCGCGCTCCAGGGGCTGCCGCTGCGGCTCTGCCTCGACCGCGCGGGGCTCGTGGGCGGCGACGGCGCCGTGCACCACGGCTTCTGCGACATCTCGATGCTCGCGGTGCTGCCGAAGGCCGTGATCATGGGCGCCCTCGACGAGCCGAGCATGAAGGCCGCGCTCGACTTCATGGCCTCGCACGAGGACGGCATCACCAGCCTGCGCTACCCGCGCGACGGCGTGAGCGACCGGTTCACGAACTCGCCCTGCCCGCCCTTCGTCCTCGGCAAGGCGCGCGCGCTCGTGCGCCACGCCGCACCGGACGCCGCGATCCTCGCCTTCGGCACGATGGCCCACGAGTCGGCCGAGGCGATGGCCTCGCTCGGCGAGTGCACCGTCGACCTCTACGACGCACGCTTCGCCAAGCCGGTGGACGTCGAGCTCCTCAAGGACCTCCTCGGCCGCGGCATCCCGGTGATCACCGTCGAGGACCACTCGGTCCGAGGCGGCTTCGGTGCCTGCGTGCTGGAAGCCTGCAACGAGCACGGCCTCGACACGCGCCTGGTGACCCGCCTGGCGATCCCGGACCACTGGATCCACCACGGCGAGCGCAGGGAGCAGCTGGTCGACGCCGGGCTCGACCCCGCGAGCATCGCGCGCGCCGTCCGCCAGGCGATCGACCGCGCCGCGGCCGCACCCGCCCCGGCACCCGCCGCCGCCGCGCGGCACGCCGCCGGCATCGCCTGACGCCCCGCGCCGCGCACGGACCTCCCACCATGGCGATCCTCCTCATCCAGCACTCCCGGCACAGCGAGGCCGGCCACCTCGGCGAGTCGCTTCGCAGCTTCGGGCAGCGCGTGCGCACCATCCGCCTCCATGAGGGCGACGCCCTCCCCGCGGACCTCGACGACGTGCACGGCGTGGTGAGCCTCGGCGGCCCGCAGTCGGCCAACGACGCGGACACCTGGGTGGCGCACGAGCAGGCGCTGCTGCGCGAGGCGCACGAGCGCAAGATCCCGGTGCTGGGCCTGTGCCTCGGCGCGCAGATGCTCGCCAAGGCGCTCGGCGGCGAGGTGACCCGCATGGCCTCGCCCGAGGTCGGCTGGGTCAAGGTGCGCGCGGCGTCGATCGGCGTTGAGGACGCCCTCTTCGTCGGCATCGGCTGGGAGCAGTCGGTCTTCAGCTCGCACGGCGAGCACGTCTCGAAGCTCCCGCCCGGCGGCACCGTCGTCATGAAGGGCACGGCCTGCCCGGTGCAGGCGTTCCGCGTGGGGCCGTGGAGCTACGGCATCCAGTACCACCCCGAGTGGACGCGCGAGGCCATCCTCGCCGAGATCGAGCGCTGGTCGGACGCGGAACTCGCCGCCGCCGGCACCTCGCGCGACGCCATGCGCCGCGCGACCGCCGAGCACGCCGAGACCGCCGCACGCAACGCCCGGCGCATGTTCGAGCTGGCGAACCTGATGCTCTTCCCGGCCTCGCGGCAGCAGCCCGGGCTGGTGGCACCGTCGGTCGTGCACCACTGAACGGCGGGCGCCGCAGCACGCGGCACGCACGAAATTCGGCGCGGACTCCACGCGTCGCCGCGCGGCGAACGTAGGGTCGTCCCCATGCATCCCGCAGGCGGTCCCGTGCCTGCGCGCGGCCACCTTGACGCCGGCAGCGCCGGCGAGCAGGCCGCGGCGGCGCACCTCGAGTCCGCCGGCTACCGGATCCTGGCGCGCAACGTGCGCGCGGGCGGCGTGGAGGCAGACCTCGTCGCCGAGGCCCCGGGCGGCGCCATCGCGGTCGTCGAGGTGAAGGCCCGGCGCGGGCCGTTCCATGCCGAGGAGCGGGTCGGCGTCGCGAAACGCGCGCGGCTCGTGCGCTTCGCCGAGGCGCTCGCCGCGCGCCGCGGGTTCGGGGACCGGCTGTTCCAGTTCGACGTGGTCGCGGTGGAACTGCGCGAGGGACTGCCGCCGCGCGTCGAGCACTGGCCGCACGCGTTCGATGCGGATGGATGATCCGGGCCGCGCCCGGCGGCGACGGACGGTGCGTGCGAGGCGCGCGGCGCGTCAGCGCGACGCCGGGCCGCGCAGCTGCTTCAGCGGGTCGAGGTAGCGCTCGCGGGCCATCTGCACCAGGCGCAGCTCCATCTTCTGGATGCTCGCGCCGAGCCAGCGCTTCTGGAGCGACTGGATGTAGCGGCCCTGCTCGAGGCGTTCCTGGGTGGCCTGCAGCTCGCCGCGGAGGGAGAGCTGGAGCTCGGGGTCGAAGATCGACACGCTCGGCGGCGTCTCCACGCCAAGCACCGCGAACCACTGTACCGAGGAGCGCTGCTCGTAGGCGGCCGACACCTCGCCGGGCCGGAGCGGCCGCAGCACGGCCTGCAGGTCGTCGGCCAGGTCATCGACGTGCATCTGGCCGTCGTGCGCGGGCACGCTGCGCCAGAAGCCGCCGTCCGGCGCGGCCACCGCCGCGGCGACCTCCTGGAACGACTTGCCCTCGGCGAACATCCGCTTCGCCAGGTCGATCTTGTCCGCCTGCACGTCCTTCAGCAGGCGGATGCGGCCGAGGCGGTACTCGGGGTCCGGCGCGTACGCCTGCCGGCGCTGGGAGTAGAGCCGCTCGACGTCGCGCCAGCTCACCACCACGCGCGGCTCCACCTTGCGGCGCAGGATGTCGCGGGTGAGCTCGCGGTTCTTCTGGAACTCGACGAATTCCTCGACGCTCATCTGCAGCTCGTCGCGCAGCGACTCCTCGGCGGCGGCGCGGCTGCCGCCGCGCTGGGCGATCGCCGACTCCTGCATGTCGCGCAGCCATCCAAGCAGGCCCTGCTTCATCTCCGGCGACAGCCGGCTCTCGGCCTCGGCGAGGATCAGCTCAGACTCCACCTGCTGGCGGAAGGCGCGGCGCACCAGCATGTCGACCTGCGCGCGCGCCGTGTCGGGGTTCGGGTCCTGCGAGGCCAGCAGCACCGCTGCCTCGATCTGCCGGAACACCTCCTCGGCGAAGATCGGCCGTCCGTTGATCTGCCCCACGAGGCTCTCGACCGGCCAGCGCTGCCCGACGCGCAGGGCCGGCGTACTGCCCTGGTCGATCACCTCGGTCTCGACGCGCTGCGTGGCCGGGTTGAGCGCCGTCACCTCCTCGGAGCGGCGGCCGATCGCGGTGCCGTCGGCCAGGACGTCGGTCTCGGTCACCTCGCGCGTCGACGGCGGCTCGACGTCGGGCATCGGCGTGGCCACCACCTCGATGCCCTTGCCGGCGGCGGGGTCGCTGAAGGAGGAAATGCCGATGTCGCGCACCTCGCGGCCGTCCTCGGCCGGCACGCGGGTCGGGGCGCAGCCGGCCAAGGCGGCCAGGCACGCGAACGCGGCCAGCGTGGCCCATGCAGCCATGCGCGGGCGGGCGCGTCGGGCGCTCTCGGTGCGGCAATCCATGCGCGGGGCGAGTGTACGCCGCGGGCGTCCTATACTTCTTGGCCCACCACAGGAGCCGCATGTCAGACCCCACGCCGAAGCCGCCGTCCGACGCATCCGCCCCGAGCCTCCACATCGACTCGGACTGGAAGGCGCAGGCGGAGGCCGAGCGGGCCAAGCTCGCCGAGCGCGAGGCCGCGATGCAGGCGCGCGCCAAGGACATGCCCGAGGGGCTGCCGCCCGCCGACTTCCGCGGGCTGGTCGGGCTGCTGGCCTCGCAGGCCGTGATGGGCCTCGGCACCATGGCCGACCCGCAGGGCCGCGTGGTGGTCGACCTCGAGGGCTCGCGCTTCGCGACCGAACTGCTCCAGGTCCTGAAGGACAAGACCAAGGGCAACCTGACGCCCGAGGAGTCCGGCGAGCTCGACGAGATCCTGCGCGAGCTGCACCTGCGCTTCGCCGCGATCACCCGGATGATCGCCGAGCAGATGAGCAAGGACCCCTCGTCCGTGCGCATGGCCGCCCCGGGCGCACCGGGCGCGCCGATGGGCGCGGCCCCGGCGGCCGCCGCCCCCGCCAAGCCCGCCGGCGGCGCCAGCAAGCTGATCATCCCCTGACCGACCGAGGCCCTGCACCCGTGACCACGATCTCCCACCACGAGGCGACCGGCGCGCGCGAGCAGGGACTGCTCGCCAAGCACTACTTCCTGCTGCGCCGGCTGCATTCCCTGAGCGGCATCGTCCCGATCGGCCTGTTCCTCTTCCCGCACCTCTTCACCAACAGCTCGATCATGTGGGCGCGGTGGACGAGCCCGTCGAGCGCGGAATCGCCGGTGGCGCAGGGCGTGCGCACCTTCCAGGAGGAGGTGGACTTCATCCACTCGCTGCCCTTCCTGACCCTGATCGAGGTGTTCGGGATCTGGCTGCCGCTCGCCTTCCACGCGGTGTTCGGCGTCTACTTCGCCTCTCAGGCCAAGGTCAACGTCCAGCGCTACGCCTACCAGGACAACTGGCGCTACGTCTGGCAGCGCATCACCGGCTACGTCGCCTTCGCGTTCATCTTCGTCCACGTCTCGAGCCTGCGCTGGGGCTGGACCTACGGCGGCGTGTTCCCCGGCTTCGACGCGCACCATGCCGCGTCCACCACGGCCGCGCACTTCCAGCAGGGCAAGCTCGGCCTCGCGATGGCCGCGCTCTACCTGGTGTCGGTGCTCGCGGTGGTGTTCCACTTCGCCAACGGCCTGTGGACCGCGGGCATCACCTGGGGCCTGACCCTCAGCGTGCCGGCCATGCGCCGCTGGGGCCAGGTCTGCGCCTCGATCGGCGTGGTCCTCGCCGTCGCGGGCGTCCTCGCCGTCTACGGATTCTCCACCCTCGACATCGCCACCGCCAAGGAAGTCGAGGCGACGCACGCCTCGGGCAAGTGAGTTCCACCCCATGAGCACCAAGAACCAGCGCGTCATCATCGTCGGCGGCGGCCTCGCGGGCCTCGCGGGCGCCGTCAAGTGCGCCGAGCTCGGACTGCACGTCGACCTCTTCAGCGTGGTGCCCGTCAAGCGCAGCCACTCGGTGTGCGCGCAGGGCGGCATCAACGCCTGCAACGAGGTCGCCCGCCAGCAGGGCTTCAGCGAATGGGAGCACTTCCAGGAAACCGTCTACGGCGGCGACTTCCTGGCGCAGCAGCCCCCGGTCTACGAGATGGCCCACTGGGCGCCGAGGATCATCGACCTCTTCGACCGCATGGGCGTGCCGTTCAACCGCACCTCCGAGGGCCGGCACGACCTGCGCCTCTTCGGCGGCTCGCTCTACAAGCGCACCCACTTCGCGGGCGCCACCACCGGCCAGCAGCTCCTCTACTCGCTCGACGAGCAGGCGCGCCGCGCCACCGCCGACGGCAAGGTCACCCAGTGGATCCACTGGGAGTTCCTGCGCCCGATCGTGGACGCCGACGGCCGCTGCCGCGGCATCGTGGCCCAGGACCAGCGCACCATGCAGGTGCGCGCCTTCCGCGCCGACGCGGTGGCGATGGCAAACGGCGGCCTCGGCCTCGTCTTCGGCAAGAGCACCAACTCGGTGATGTGCAACGGCGCCGCCACGGCGCGCTGCTACCGCGCGGGCGTGACGTTCGCCAACGGCGAGTTCGTGCAGGTGCACCCCACCGCCATCCCCGGTGCCGACAAGCTGCGCCTGATGTCCGAGAGCGCCCGCGGCGAAGGCGGCCGCGTGTGGGTGCCCCGCAAGAAGGGCGACGCGCGCGACCCGCGCCAGATCCCCGACGCCGAGCGCTGGTACTTCCTTGAGGAGCGCTACCCGGCGTACGGCAACCTGGTGCCCCGCGACATCGCCACGCGCGAGATCTTCAGCGTCTGCGTGCACGACGGCATGGGCGTCGGCGGCAAGCGGCAGGTCTACCTCGACCTCTCGCACCTCGAGCGCGGCTACCTCGAGCGCAAGCTCGGCGGCATCATCGAGATCTACCGCAAGTTCGTCGGCGAGGACCCGGCCGAGGTGCCGATGCGCATCTTCCCGGGCGTCCACTACTCGATGGGCGGCATGTACGTGCGCTACGAGGCCAAGCCCGACCAGAAGGGCCTGGTGCAGGGCGCCGAGACCAACCTGATGACCAACGTCGAGAGCCTCTACGCCCTCGGCGAGTGCAACTACCAGTACCACGGCGCAAACCGCCTCGGCGCAAACGCCCTGCTCTCCTGCACCTTCGACGGCCTCTTCGGCGGCTTCTCGATCGTGAACTACGCGCGCACCAACGCATCGCGCGCCGAGGCGCCGGCATCGCTCTTCGACGACGCGGTGAAGGCCGAGGAGTCCTCCGCGCGCCGGCTCACGGAGTCGAAGGGCACGGAGAACCCCTACGCCATCGGCCACGAGCTCGGCGAGGAGATGACCGAGGCGAGCACCGTCGTCAAGACGGGCGAGCGCCTCGCCAAGGCGCGGCGCAACCTCGACGCGCTGCGGGAG
>JBJTJU010000132.1:0-25207 GCA_046096165.1 Phycisphaerales bacterium
GCGGCGGATCTCGATGTTCAGCTGGTCGCTCAGGAACTTGCGCAGGCCGGGGATGCGGAACGTGTTCCCCAGCCCGAAGACCTGGGTGATCGGCCGGTCCGGGTTCAGCGAGTCGTAGTGGCTCACCGAGCGCTGCACCTCTCGGAGCAGGTCGTCGAACACCGGGCGCATGACGTGCATCAGCTTCTTGGCGTGCTGGTGCGTGGCCGTCTCGGCCTTCAGGCGGTCGGCCTTTCCATAGGGAATGCCGTCCACGGCGCCGGAAATCGCCTCGGTGAAGTGGTGGCCGCCGATCGGGAAGGTGCGAATCCAGCAGCGGCCGTCCTTCACCACGATCAGGTCGGTGGCGCGGGTGCCGATGTCCAGGAACGCCACCACCGGCTGGTTGGGGCGGTCCAGGTCGCGGTCGAAGACCATCGCGTTGTAGACCGCGACGGGGCCCAGGGTCAGGGCGTTGGGGCGCAGCCCGAGCTCCTTGTAGAGCCCCAGGCGCTGGGCGACCTTCTCCTTCAGGATCGCGAAGATCCCGACCTCCACGTCCGGGGAATCGGGCGCCCGGAAGAGGTGGCGGTCCCACTCGACCTCCTCGAGCGGGAACGGGATCTGCTGCTTGGCCTCGAAGAGGACCGTCTGCTCGATGGCCTTGTCCGGAAGCGGCGGCAGCGGCACGAACCGCGCGAGGCCCTCGTTGCCGGGCACGCTGACGACGACGGTGCTGCCCTCCATCGGGCGCTGGGACATCAGCTGCCCGAGGGACATGCGCAGCATGTCCTCCACGTTCACGTCCGGTGAAGTCAGGACCTTGGGGTGCGGGATGACGACGAAGTCCGCGACGCGCACGTCGCTGCCCTCGCGCTCGAGCCGGACGGCCTTCACCGCGGCGTGCCCGATCTCGATGCCCCAAGCGGCCTTTGCCTTTGCCATTGCGGTTCTGCAGGCTCCTTACGGCGCGAAAGTTCGGTCCAGTCAGGGTCCGCGGGTGCCATCGACGGATGGGCCGTGTCGGGCGGCGCGGAGCCCTTCAATAATACCGAAGGGATCCAGTGACGACCCGGAGGGGGTACGGCATGCCGGACCGACCCGCCCCGGAGAGGATTCGCGGCGCCGGACCGTCGGGTTGCGATCCCGCGATCGGGTAGCCTCGGCGATCCGCCCCGAAACGCCGGGGAATCGTCCACTGCCAACCCTCGCAGGCCCTCCCATGGACCAGTCGAACCTCCCGCCCGTCACCCCGCCTCCCGTCGGAAGTTCCGAGCGCGCCGCGCTCGACGCAGACCTCGAGCGGGAGATCCAGGAAGCCCTCGGCGACATGCGCGTCGAGGACATGGTGCCCGACCGCCCGACCGGCGGCCGGCCCGGCGCGGCCCCGCGTTCCGAGCGCAATGTGCGCACCGGCACGGTGGTGCGCGTGCACGACGGCGAGGTGTTCATCGAGTTCGACCCCAAGCGCCAGGGCGTCTGCCCGGTGGCGCAGTTCGAGCAGCCGCCCGCGCCGGGCGAGCGCTTCGAGTTCGTCGAGGAGCGCTTCGACCCGTTCGAGCAGCTCTGGGTGGTGCGCCGCCCGGGCGCCACGCACAAGGGCGACCTCGACAGCCTGTCGGCGGGGATGATCGTCGAGGCCCGCTGCGTGGGCATGAACAAGGGCGGCCTGGACATGGAGGTCGCCCACCACAAGGCCTTCATGCCCGCGGGACAGGTGGACCTGCGCCACATCGAGGACATCTCGGTGTTCCTGGGCGAGAAGTTCCCCTGCAAGATCATCGAGCTGCGGCGCGAGAAGGGCCGCATGGTCCTGAGCCGAAAGGCCGTGCAGCTCGAGGAACGCGCGCGCTCGCGCGACAAGGTGCTCGGCGAGATCGAGGTCGGCCAGACCCGCACCGCCACCATCACCAGCATCCAGCAGTACGGCGCATTCGCCGACCTCGGCGGCGTCGACGGACTGATCCACGTCAGCGACCTCTCCCACGAGCGGATCAAGGATCCCTCGGAGGTGGTGAAGGTGGGCGACGTGGTCGAGGTGCGCGTGCTGCGCATCGACCGCGACGCCAAGCCGCCGAAGATCGCCCTCGGCCGCAAGCAGACGCTCTCCGACCCGGCCCTCACGGCGCTCGCGGAGATCCAGGCCGGCGCGACGGTCACGGGCAAGGTCACGAAGCTCACCGAGTTCGGCGCGTTCATCGAGCTCTCGCCGGGCGTCGAGGGCCTGGTGCACGTGAGCGAGTGCGCCCACGAGCGCATTCCCACGCCGGCCAAGGTGCTCACGGTGGGCGAGGTGCTGCAGCTGAAGGTGCTCTCGGTCGACATGGACCGCAAGCGCATCTCGCTGAGCCGCAAGGCGCTCCTTGACCGTCCGGCCATGCCGTCCTCGGGCGGCGACCGCGGCGATCGCGGCGGCAAGGGCCCCGCCCCTGCCCCGATGCGCGCGGACGACCCGGTGATGCGCAAGCTGCGCGCGAAGTTCGCGGGAGGCCGCGAACTCAAGGGCGGCCTGGGTTGAGCGGCGCGCGGCGCATGCCGCGCGGATGGCATCACGTCGCGGCGGGAGGCAGCGTGTCGGTCACGTCTGCCGGGATCTCGTACGGCCACACCGCGTCGGTCGGTTGCCCGTCGCAGGACTCGCGAAGCAGCAGGTAGGCGCGCGTGAGCGCACCGGCGACGAGCGAGAGGCACGCGCCCGAGAGCAGCATCGAGAAGACGGTGACCCAGCCCCAGACGAGCGCCTCGCGCCCGTCGAGGGGGATCCACCAGCGGCCGGGGTCGGACGCAATCGACACCAGGGGCGACGAACCGCCGGAACCAAGGTCGACCGCCACCGCCGGCACCAGCGTGAGCGCCCAGCCCACCGTGCGCAGGATGGCCAGGCCGATGGCCACGATGCCCGCGGCCGCGGCCATCACCATGAGCCACGAGAACGGACGCGCGAGGAAGTAGATGGCACCGCGCTGCGAGCCTTCGAGGCCGCCAAGCCCGTCCACCGACACCGCCGCGGGCCCGAACGGCGCACCGAGCACGGCCAGGATGAATGCCAGGCCCGCGATGGCGCCCAGGGCCATCGGCACCACGTAGAGCACGGCCCCGATCCATCCGCCGATGTCGGTGCGGAAGAGCGCGCCGAAGGCGGCCACGGGGATGGCCACCGTCACGCCCACGGCCACGGGGCCCACCCAGCTCATGGCGAGCGCCTGCCAGCGCTCGGCGGCGAACCGCAATGCGCCGCCCGCCTCGAGCATGCCGCGTCCGGCCGCGTGCACGGCTTCCATGCGCGCGAAGGCACCGAAGCCGATTGCCGCGACGAGCAGCGTCCACGCGCCGAACACCGCGGCGAAGGCCGTGTCGCGCGCGAGGCACGCACGCGGCACGTCGATGAACGCCGCACCCAGCCCGGCGACCACCGGTCGCGGGTCGAGCGAACGCGCGCCGTCGATCACGGCGGCCCACGCCTCGGCCTCGGCGCCGGTGAGTGCCTGGAAGCTTCCGAGCGGCACGAGTGCGCGCACGCGGCGCGCGGCGGTGCGCATGCGCTCGGCGGCGGCGGGGTCGTCGGCCAGGTCGTCGGCCCGCGCGGCGAGTGCGGCAGCCAGCTGGTCGGCGGGGATCTGCGCACCCTCGAAGGTGACGTCCGGCAGGAGCTGTGCCGAGATGCGGCGCATGGTGGCCTGCGCCTCGGCGCGCTCGAGGTCTTCCCACGGCTCGGCGAGGAGGCCGGGCGGATCGATGGTCGGGCCGACGGCCGCGTCCCACGCCAGGCCCGGCGCCCACAGGAGGAGGGCCACCACGAAGCCGACCGCCAGGCGCGCGGGCTGCGCGGCGGTGGTCAGGCAGCCGGCCAGCCAGGCGAGCCGCGCCACTGGCACGGCATCCGAGGACGCGATGCGATCCGGTCGTTCCACGGGCGGGGATCGTAGGGGAACGCCGGGTGCCCTTCAGGCGGCCGGCACGCGCAGTTCGCGCACGGCATCGAGGAGGAGCCACCGCGTCAGCGGCTCGTGGCGCGCGTCCGAGGCCGTGGCGTTGTGCAGCAGGGTCTCGGCGTAGAGCGTCCACTCGGGCTCGCCTGCGCGCGCGAAGACGTGCAGGGCCCACGGCCGGTTGGTTGCGTTGTCGGGCTGCGTGAACTCGAGGTGCCAGCGGCAGAGCGACTCGAGCCGCGCCGCGCGCGCGGCGGTCGGCGCCAGGCGCACCCACCGCGCGAGGGCGTGCAGCGCACCCAGCTCGCACTCGGTCCACACCTCAAGCGCCGAGAACCCGGTCGCGTCGACGAGCGACGATCCGGGGCGCGCCGCCAGCAGGCGGTCGGCCTCGGCCGCGGCGTCGGCCGCGTGCGGCGCGCATGCCGCACGCCAGAGCACCGTGTCCGGCGTGCCCGGCGCCAGCACCGTGGGGGGCGGGCCATCGAGGTCGGGCATGGTTCCCGGTCCTGCGAGGGCCGTCAGGTGACGGGTCCATTCATCGATCGAGGCGAGCATCGGGACGCGAAGGGACTCGGGAGCGCGAAGTTGCGGAGAGTTCCGTTGGGCACTCCGCGAAATCCGGGCTACTGTAGGGCCAATGGCACTTCCAAGAGAGGCTCCGGCGCTGGTCCGGCGGCACGTCCGCCGGCGATGCGTGCAATGCGGCCTCTCCGCGGAGGCGATCCCCGCGTCGAGCCTCTACGAGTGTCCGCGCTGCGGATGCGACCTGGCCTCGCGCCCGCCGCGCAGCTACGCCGAGATGGAAGGCCTGTTCGACCTGCCTCCCGATCCGGCGGTGGAAGACGCGCGCCGGCGCGTGAACGCCGAGGCCGCCGCGGCGCGGTGGCTGGTGGTGCTGCTTGGGGTCGCCGGCCTGTCCGGCGGCGCATTGGCGGCCGCGGTGATGCTTGCCGCGCGCTGACGGCGCGTCGCGGTCGCCGTAGGCTCTGCGCCCATATGGCGAACCACCTTGCCGCGGTCCGGGCATTCATCGACGCCAACGAGCATGCGGCCATCGAGCGGCTGCGCGACTTCCTGCGCATCCCGAGCGTGTCGACCGACCCCGCGCACGCCGCCGACGTGGCGCACGCGGCGGAGTGGATGGTGCGTGACCTGCGCACCATGGGCTTCAACGCGGCGTCCGTGAAGACGGCGGGCCACCCGATGGTGCTTGCGCACCACCCCGGCACGGGCGGCAGCGGCGCCCCGCGCGTCCTCTACTACGGCCACTACGACGTGCAGCCGGCCGACCCGGTGGAACTCTGGGAGAGCCCGCCGTTCGAACCGCAGCTCGTCGACGGCCCGCACGGCAAGCGCATCGTGGCGCGCGGTGCGGTGGACGACAAGGGCCAGGTGATGACCTTCGTCGAGGCGCTGCGCGCGTGGCACCACGCGGCCGGCGGCCCGCCCTGCCCCGTCACGCTCATGATCGAGGGCGAGGAGGAGTCCGGCAGCGCAAGCCTCGAGCCCTTCATGCAGGCGCACCGGAAGGAACTCGCCTGCGACGTGGCCGTCGTGAGCGACACCGGGATGTGGGACATCGACACGCCGGCGATCACCACCAGCCTGCGCGGGCTCTGCTACCTGGAGGCCGTCCTCATCGGCCCGTCGCACGACCTGCACAGCGGCATGTACGGCGGCAGCCTGCGCAACCCGATCAACGCGCTGGCGTCGATGATCGCGTCGCTCCATGACCCGTCCGGCCGCGTGGCGGTCGCGGGCTTCTACGACGGCATCATCGAGCCCTCTCCCGAGGTGCTTGCGAGCTGGTCGCGGCTTGGCTTCAGCGAGGACGAGTTCCTCGCCGGCGCCGGTGTGCGCCACGGCTGGGGCGAGATGGGGCGCACGTGCCTGGAGCGGATCTGGAGCCGCCCCACGTGCGACTGCAACGGGATCGTGGGCGGCTACACCGGCGTCGGCGCGAAGACGGTGATCCCGTCCCGCGCGAGCGTCAAGTTCTCGTGCCGGCTGGTGGCCGGCCAGGACCCCGAGCGCATCCGCGCCGCGGTCGAGGCGCACCTGCGCGCGCACGTGCCGCCCGGATACGCGCTCGAGCTGCACGCCCACGGCGTGAACCCCGCCATCCACGTGCGCACCGACTCGCCGCACCTGCGCGCGGCGGCGCGCGCGCTGAAGGACACGTACGGCCGCGACGCGGCGCTCATCGGGACGGGCGGCTCGATCCCCGCGGTCGGCAGCATCCAGCGGATCCTCGGCGTCGACAGCCTGCTGGTGGGCTTCGGCCTCGATGACGACCGCGTGCACAGCCCCAACGAGAAGTTCGAGGTGCGCTGCTTCATGCAGGGCACGCGAAGCCACGCCGCGATGCTCGCGCAGTTCGGGGCGATGGCCACGTGAGCCCTCGCCCGGCGTTGCTCGCCTGCTGGCTGGCGGCGCTTGCGCTGTCCGCCGTGGCGATGGCGCAGGACGTCGAGATCGCGCTGGTGCGGATGGGCGTGGGAAGCCACGTCCGGCCCGGCGACCCGACCGGCATCCTGGTGCGCGTGACGAGCGGGCTGCAGGCGCCGGTGCAGGCGCGCATCGAGTGGTCGCTGCGCAACGCCGACGGCGACGTGGCGCGCTACTCGACCGAGGCGGCGCTCGCGCCCGGCGCGCCGGTCGAGCGCTGGATCTACGGCGTGCCGCCCATCCTGACCGCCTCGGCCCAGGGAAGCCTGGAAGCGGTGAGCGCGCTGCGCGTGGTCGAGGTGGCCGAGGGCCGCGTGGTGCGCGTCCTGGGCGAGCAGCGGATCGATGGCCAGTCCGGCGAGGAATCGGTGGTGCCGGTCGAGACCACCGAGTCGCTGATCGGCGTGGTGGGCGACGGTCGCGCCGGGCTCTCGGCCTTTTCGACGCCGACGCCGAACCTCGGCTTCATCGCCTCGATGAACGAGATGACGCGCATCGCGCGCGGCATCCGCCCGGCGCAGCTTCCCGACCGCTGGGAGGGGCTGGCGAGCTTCGACGCCATCCTGTGGACGAACGCGCCGGTGCAGAACCTGGGCGTCGAGCAGGGACGCGCGCTGCTGGACTGGGCGCGCCGCGGCGGGAACCTGGTGATCGTGCTGCCGGAATCCGGCGACCCGTGGGGCCTCGAGGCCGGGCGCCGGCGTACGCCGCTTGCCGAGGCGCTGCCCGACCGTGCGGTGCGCGCCGATGCGGTTCCGGTGCGTGCCCTGATGCCGGTGCTCGCGCGCACCGGCACGCTGCGCAACGAGTCGGCGCGCACCACGGTGTGGACCTTCCCCGATGACCCAGGCAACGGGTTCGCGCCGCTGGCGCTCCTTCCCGGGCGCGTCGACGAGCGCTCCGGGAACCTGGTGGCCGAGGAAGGATCGATCGACGGTCGCCCGTTTGCCGTGCGCCGGCCGTTCGGCTTCGGGTTCGTCACGGTGATCGGGATCGACGTCGACGGCCTCGACCGCCGCGCGCTGGTGGCCGAGGGGCTGCCGCAGGCGGACATCTTCTGGAACCGGTTCCTGGGTCGGCGCGCCGACGCGCCCACGATGGCCGAGTACGACGACCTCGCGAAGAACAAGCGGCTCGAGACGCGCGGGGGCCTGGCGGTGGCCGCCGACGGCGGCGCGCTCGTCAACCACTTCGTCGGCCTGCAGAGCCGCGCGGCGATCGGGGTGCTTGGGCTCCTGATGGCCTTCGTCCTCTACTGGGCGGCGGCCGGACCGATCTCGTGGTGGTCGCTGAAGCAGGCCAAGCGCGTGCAGTTCGCGTGGCTTGCCTACGTGGCCGTCGCCGGCGCGGTGACGGCCGTCGCGTGGGCGGCGACCGGGCTCTTCGAGTTCACCGCCGGGCGCGTGCAGCACCTGACCTTCATCGACCGCATCGAACGGCCCGGTGCGCCGGCCGAGGAACGCGCCGTGATGCGCGCGCAGAGCTGGTTCAGCGCCGCGCTGCCGGGCTACGGGGCCGCGCGCGTCGCCATCGCGCGCACCGAGGGCGCGGCGGGCGGCAACGTGCTGTGGTCGTGGTTTGCGCCGCCGGCCGGGTCGATCGGCGGCTTCCCCGACACCGAGACCTACGACGTGCCCGCCACGTCGCAGGCGTCCTACGACCTGCCCTCGCGCGCGACGTCCACCGTGCTGGCGGCCGCATGGATGGGCACGCCCGAGGCCGCCTGGGACGGCACCCCGCGCGAGATGGAGGGTCGGCGCCTGCGCTGCGACATCACCTGGGGAAGCTCGCCGCGCGTCATCCTGCACGGCGCGCTCGAGCACACGCTGCCCGGGCCGCTCGTCGACGTCACGCTGGTCCACGTCAACCCGTTCCACCCCGCGGCGCGCCGCACCGACAACGTGAAGGGCGACCCGGCCATCGTGCCCAGCGGCATGCCGCCGTCGTTTGCGCGCATGGCGCGCATGGCGCGGTGGGAGCCGCGCGCGCCGCTCGACGTGGCGCGCGCCCTGTACGCCGACGACCGGGACGGCCCCGAGGGCGACCGCCCCGCGGTGGCGCTCGCGGCGCGCGACTCCGGCATCGCCAGCACCGTGGGCACCATGCGCGCGCGCTACCGCGACCCGATCCGCGACAGCGCGATGAGCATGATCGACCCCTCGGACGTGCTGCCGCGCGAGTCGCGCCTGGAGGCCATCCAGTTCTACGGAATGCTGGAGCCGCCGCAGTACCTCCTCTCCGGCCAGCAGGCGACGCAGGCCTGGCGCGGCGAGGCGGTGCGCATCGAGCGCGACTTCGGGCGATGGCTCGACCTCGGGCGGTGGTGGTCGCAGCCGTGCCTCCTGGTGGTGGGACGGCTGGAGGACCCGGGCGACCCGAAGATCGGGATGCCCTTCCCGTTCACGATCGACGGCGACGCGCCCAAGGCCGACGGCAACACGTGGGTGCGCGTGGCGTTCCCGCTGCCGGCGGTGCCGGGCGCCATGGTGCCGCCGATCCGTTGAACGTGGGCCCGGGCGTAGGATTCCCCCCATGCCGATGATCGAGACGGTCAACCTCACCAAGAAGTACGGTGAGCTGGTCGCCCTGAACAACCTCAACCTGCAGATCGAGGAGGGCGCCTGCTGCGGCTTCATCGGGCCGAACGGCGCCGGCAAGACCACCACCATCAAGATCCTGGCCACGCTCCTGAAGCCCACGTGGGGCGAGGCGCGCATCGACGGCAAGACCGTCGGCTACCAGAACCCGCTGATCCGCCCGGTGATCGGCTACGTGCCCGACTTCATGGGCGCCTACGACGACATGCTGGTGACGGAGTACCTGCAGTTCTTCGCCGCCTGCTACGGCATCCACGGCGAGAAGCGCGAACGCGCCATCCGCGACGTGCTGGCCCTCACCGACCTCAACTACAAGGCCGAGTCCGAGGTGAACGGCCTGAGCCGCGGCATGCAGCAGCGCCTGAGCGTGGCGCGCGTCCTGCTGCACGACCCGAAGGTGCTGCTGATGGACGAGCCGGCCTCCGGCCTCGACCCGCGCGCACGCATCGAGATGCGCGAGCTCCTGAAGGAGCTGCGGCGCATGGGGAAGACCATCATCATCTCGAGCCACATCCTGCATGAGCTGGCGGACATCTGCAACACCGTGGCCATCATCGAGCGCGGCGAGCTGATCTACGCCGGCAGCGTGCGCGACATCATGCAGAAGGTGGGAAGCGGCACCGTGGTGCAGGTGACGGTCGAGGACCGCCACGCGGATGCGGCCGACCTGCTGGGCAGGGTTCCAGGCGTCGCCAAGGTGCAGCTGGTGCAGCGCGAGGGGCAGGCGCCGCGCCTCGACGTGGTGCTCGACGCCGAGCGCCCGGTGGCGGTGAGCGACCTGCCGGCGCGGCTCGTCACCGCGGGCTTCCGGCTCGTGGCCATGCACGAGGAACCCGTCAACCTGGAGACCGCGTTCATGCGCCTCACGAAGGGAATGGTGGCCTGAGTGGCGGTGCGTGCGGCCATCCTCACCTCGCGCAGCCGCCCCTGCCCCGCCGACGTGCTTGAACGCGTGCGAGCGGTGGTGGCACGCCACGGCGCGCCAGTCGGGGAGTTCGACGTGCATGCGCCGCTCCCGGCCACCTTCGACGCGGACCTCGCCGTCGCGGTGGGCGGCGACGGCACCATCATGGCCGCGCTGCGGCAGATGGTCGACCGGGGCGTCCCGGTGGCGGGCGTCAACGTCGGGCGGCTCGGGTTCCTGGCGGAGTTCGATGCGGCAAGCCTGGAGGCGAACGCGCAGTCGGTGCTCGGCGGGCAGCCCGAGGTGCACCAGCGGATGGTGCTCTCGGTGATCGTGCGCGGCGCCGACGGCACGGTGCGCTACGAGGGCGTCGCGGTGAACGACTGCGTGGTGACGGCCGGGCCGCCCTTCCGGATGATCGAGCTCGCGCTGCGCTTCGGCGGCGAGGAAGGGCCGGAGTTCCTCGGCGACGGAATCATCGTGGCCACGCCGGTCGGCAGCACGGCCTACAACGCAAGCTCCGGCGGGCCGATCGTGCACCCGGACGTCGAGGGCATCGTGGTCACGCCAAGCTCGGCGCACTCGCTTGCCTTCCGGCCGGTGGTGCTGCCGTCGTTCCTCGACGTCTCGGCGCGGGTGGTACGCGCCAACGAGGGCACGACGCTCGTGGTCGACGGCCACATCAACGTCGGCCTGCGCGTCGGCGATACGGTGGTCGCGGGACGCCACCACGCCACCGCGCGCCTCGTCGCGCGCCCCGATGCCAGCTACTGGCAGACGCTCGTCGACAAGATGCGCTGGGCCGAGCCGCCCAACTACCGCCCGCAGGGCGGGTGAGCGGGCGTGTCGGAACCAGTGGCGGAAGTAGCATCCGCCACCCCATGATCGACATCCGCCAGCTGCGTGAGAACCCCGAGCGCTTCCGCCAGGGCGCGCGCGACAAGGGCGCCGAGGTGCACCTGGACCGCCTGCTGGCCCTCGACGAGGCGCGCCGCGGCATCCTGCAGAAGCTCGAGGCCCGCCGCGCCGAGCAGAACCGCCTCTCCAAGGAGATCGGCCCGCAGATCGGCAAGGTGAAGGGGCAGCTGAAGTCCGCCGATGCGGCCGCGAAGGCCGAGCTCGAGCGGCAGCTGGCGGACCTGGAGGCGAAGCCGGTCGCCCTGAAGAACGAGGTCGCGGCCATGGAGGAGGAGCTGCGCGCGATCGAGCCGCACTGGCACGAGCTGCTCCTGACCGTCCCGCAGCCGCCCGCGCACGACGTGCCGAAGGGCGCCGACGCCTCGGGAAACGTCGAGATCCGCCAGTGGCATCCCGCGGGCTTCGACCCGGCGAAGTCCTTCGAGTCGAACCGCGGCTTCCGGCCGCGCACGCACCTCGAGCTCGTGAAGGAGCTCGGCCTCGCCGACTTCGAGCGCGGCGTGAAGATGGCCGGCACCCGCCACTACATCCTGACCGGCATAGGCATGCGCCTGCACCAGGCGGTGCTGCGCTTCGCGTTCGACCACATGGTGGAGAAGCACGGCTTCACCGCCGTGGGCGTCCCGGTCATCGTGAAGGAGGAGTGCATGGTGGGCACCGGCTTCTTCCCCTTCGGCAAGGAGCAGGCGTACCACATCGCGGAATCCCAGCGCGGCAGCGGGCACGACCTCTACCTCACCGGCACCGGCGAGGTGGGCCTCATGGGCATCCATGCCGACGAGGTGCTCGCCGAGAGCGCACTGCCCCTCACCTACACCACGGTCAGCACCTGCTTCCGCCGCGAGGCGGGCGCGGCGGGCAAGGACACCGCGGGCCTCTACCGCATCCACCAGTTCGACAAGGTCGAGCAGGTGGTCGTCTGCAAGGCCGACGACGCGGAGAGCCGCCAGTGGCACCGCCGAATGATCGGCTTCGTGGAGGAGATCCTGCAGGCGCTGGGGCTCCCGTACCGCCTGCTCCAGTGCTGCACCGGCGACCTGGGGATGAAGAACGAGGACATGATCGACGTCGAGTGCTGGATGCCCGGCCGCGGCGACGCGGGCCCGGACGGCGCGCCGCGCGGCGACTGGGGCGAGACGCACAGCGCCAGCCGCCTCGGCGACTTCCAGTGCCGGCGGCTCAACCTGCGCTACAAGGATGCCGACGGCACGATCCGCCACGCGTTCGCGCTCAACAACACGGTGATCGCGAGCCCGCGCGTCCTGATCCCGCTCCTGGAGATCCACCAGAACGCCGACGGCACCGTCAACGTGCCCGAGCCGCTGCGGCCGCACCTCGGCGGACGCAGCAGGATCGAGCCCGCGCCGAAGCGGGCGTGAGCGGGCCACGCCGGCTCACAGCGCCGGCACGCGCTCCTTGCGGAACCACGCGTACCAGATGAGGAACCCGAGCACGATCGGCCAGCCGATCATGAAGCCGAGGTTCACCTCCTGGGTCACCGACCAGTGGCCGAGCGTCTCGTTCGCCGCGTACCCAACCATGACCATGGCCGCCTGGCGGCCGTTTCGGGTGTGCATGGGTCAAGCCTCCTCGCCCCCGACCGTACCGGCGGACCGGCGAGGCGCACGCGAAACCCGCGGATTGCCCGGGAAACGGCGCGTTTGCCGCGCCCGGCGCGGGGATCGCTCCCGTCCGATCGGGTCGCTCAAGCCGGGGCCCCGGAACGCCGATGGATTGACGGCATGGACAGGTTCGCTATCCTTCCCTGCTCGGCTTTTCGAGATCCCCTATAGCTCAATCGGTAGAGCGGGCGGCTGTTAACCGCCAGGTTGCTGGTTCAAGTCCAGCTGGGGGAGTTCAAGGCCCGCCTCGAAGTCGAGGCGGGTCTTTTCGTTGACTGACGGCGTGGCCAAATCGGCCTGCGTAGCGCGTCGTGGCGGGCGTTTCGCGCGCTCGCGTTTGTGATCGCGCATCGGGGGAGCGGGCCGGACAGTGCCGAAAGGGCCACCCTGCCCCGGAAACGCTCTGACGCTCGGATCGCCGTGAACCGGAGAGCGTGATCGGGGGAGTTGGGAGAAAAGTCGGAAATCTGGCGGGTGGGCCGGTCACGTCGGGGCGGGTCGGACGGTGATGGAGGCGGCAACTTGAAGCCCATGCCGCACTGCCGGTAGCGCAAGTAGGGTCGACTCGATTCGCACCTAGCGAAAGTAAGTCCGCTGCTCTAGTTGCTGCACGCGACGCCATCAGGCAAGACTTCACGAAACAACTCACGAGTACTCGAACACTGCACGCTGGCCGGCGTCAGACAACCAGCTGGACTTGCACGAGATCCAAACTCAATCATCACCAAAAGCACCCGAAACAACCGCCATGGCCAAGACCAGAAAAGTCCGCGATCCGCAACCCGGAACCCGCAATCACTACATCGTTGATGCTTGCTTCCTAGCGAACTGGGCGATCCCGCCGACTGTCGTGCCGCATAAAGAACAGTACAGGCATGAATCATGTATGAAGTGGTGGGCGATGATTGAGCACCAGGTTAAGACGGGCAAGGCTCGTATTTACGCTCCGGACATCTGCATTGCCGAAGCCTTCAAAGTGCTTGCGAAGAAATACTACGTGGAACGCTGGTTCACGAATCCGCTCCACTTCAACCGCGCCAAACGAAAACTCAGGAATTTCGTCACGACGCCAACATCGACGCTCAAGCGCGCAAACCGCAAAATCTCCTTCCATGATGTTGCGACGACACGCGACATCACGGTGTCCATTGATCGCTTCCACGAGCTGTTTCACAAAAATGGGCTACATCGAGTTTCAGTTCCAGACTTGATAATAGTGTCAACAGCCAAGTACTTGATCGACTTCTTTGACCTACCCAAGCACCAACTGCACATCATTACCCTTGACAAGGAACTTCGGAAGGGATCGAAAGTGATACAAGAATTACCGAACGCGTACGACCCTGCCGAACCAGCGGATGCGGCCTCGAAAGTCTTTGCCTGACAGACCATTGCTTGAATCAGCCACTCGTCCATCGGACCTGGTTGCTGATTCGCAGCGATCACCGACCAGCGGGTCGATATGGCAGCTAATGGACATTCGCTTGCTTGATGAAGGTGCGATATCCGAAGAGCACGTACAACTCCCACGGTTCGATTGTCGCATCAACAGCAGCCAGACGACAGTCGGCTGACAGAAGCCAACGCGGGCGGATCGAAATCCGGCAAATCAATATGCGCAATACGGCGCTCTCGCAGCAGGTGAAATGCTCGGGGATGTCCGCTCACTTGCCCTGGGGGGGACCCATGCCGGCGTCCTCCGGTCGCGGAGTGATCCCGCCGACGGTATCTGGGAACGCCTCCGAATCAACCAAAGAACTCACCACTCCGGAGTTTGCCAGGCTGAAAAGGCGTTGCTGGACGCGCTTCCGCCAATCTTCGCGCTGCCGCTCAAACCACTGCTCGTTCCAGAGCTCCGACTCACGCGCGAGCGATGCCATCGACGCGACCGTGTTCTCCGAGCTTCGGTGCGCAGCCTCGTGGTACGCCAGCAGCGCCTTTAGGAATTGCTCAGACTCTGCCGCGTCCCGAACTCTGCCCCGCTGGAGGTACCGCAGATAGCTTCGGTCAAATAGTTCGATCACGTTCTGAAGCAGTCTCTCACGAAAGGAGGCGTCGGTGGCGATCAACTCATCGACGCGAACCATTGAGTCCGGCGGAGTCGCCGTTCTCAACTGTTCCGCGAGATCGTTGAACTCAAAGACGTCTTCCCCAAGGGAGCCATATGCCTGCTCCCGAAATGCGACCTTGACTTCTCGGGCGACCGGGGCGGGCAAGAGTTCCAGCCCAAGCGCCAGAATCTCTGCGTTGAGCGCCGCGGTACGAGCCGCGGCAAATGCGATCGGTCTATAGACCGGCGCAGCGGCGGCTGCCTGCCTCTCGCCCCGAGAAGCAGCACGCGCACGCGCCGCGTGGCCACGGTAAGCGGCCTTCAGGCATGCATCAGTGGAGGCGCGGCGCAATTCGAAGACGCGAGGAGCATTGTCTAGCGCCAGTTGACGCAGCGCTACCGCGGATTCCGGTGACGTCCTTGGATCCTTGGAGGCTGCAAACAGGAGCCGGATGACGTTCGGCGAGAACTGTCCGGAGGATGAGGCGCCCAAATCGACGGATGTTGCAATTCTTGACAGCATAATGCGCTCTACGAGCGAATCGCGATCGCCTAAGTCCTCAGATTGCTCCACGAGGTATGTCCGGAGGTATGCGCGCTCCTTCTCGAATAGTTCGGTAGCAGCTACGTCACGCCGCCGCATCAGCTGTTGAAGGTCAGCAGCACGCTGGTCTGTGGACGGCATCCCCGCGTGCTTCAGCAGATGCTGGCTTGCCTCCTGGCGCACCTGCGCAAAGCGGGAGGCAATCCACACAGGATCTAGGTCTGCAACTGCGAACGTCCACTGCCTCACCAATTCTGCGTCCGCTCCCTCAGCCCCCGAGAGCCAGACAAAGAGCTCTGCATCTGCCTTGTCGATCGGCTGTGGAGGGTAATACTCCGCCCTCGCGCTCTCCGGAAGCACCTCGATCACGGACGGCAATTGCCCCGCCAGATACCCAGGACCGAGTCCGTTTCCAGATGGATCAACCGGCAAACTCTGCGCACTTGCAGGCTGATGCAACCAGATAGCCACGAAGATGAGATTGGTTGGGATACGAGCGTATTTGTGCATGAATAGCCCTCAGCACGCTAACAAGGTCCTTGTGTGGGACTCCGCTAGCGATCGATAAGCGTCAACCCGAACACTCCGCGCCATACTGCTCTTCGTCATGGCAGTCCGCGGAGACATAATCGCCTGTGTGAACACACTCAAGAGTTACGGGATCACAGAAGACAACTTCGAACTTGCAGGAATGTCCGTTCGGCTTCAGATAGGTCCTGATGAGTGTGTGTCCAGCCTGCCCGGGATCCGCCTGCACGCTGCCTATGTAGGGGCCGTTGGCCGTATGGTCTCCGACGCACGCCACACCGTTGCAGAAGATCTTCCACTGGTTCAAGTGCTGAATGCAGCAGGAGTATTTCCAAGGGACATAGCAAAGCACTCCGGGGCCCGTTTGTGGCGCTGTTAGTGCGATGGCAAGCGAGGCAACGGAAGATAGAACGATCATCGTGATCTCCTAACTGTGATCTCGAACCGGGTCCGCATGTTGATCTGCGCTAACAGCGAAACTTGCGCCGCTCCACCCCGGACTGTCCGCGGTGACTCGATCGGCGTGCGGAACTCCGCTGTTGGGCCATTACCACCATCCCCCTCATCACCGTCCGATGCGCCCAATCGTGACTGGCTACTCCTCTAAAATCTCGAATCTTTTGTTCCGATGGCTCCAAACACAATCATGAGCCAGCCCCGCCCGCGGCGCACCGCTCGTGAGAGAGGTTACCAAACCATGGGCACCGCAGCACGCCTGCGCCGGATTGTTGTAATTCCATGCAGAACATGTATTTAAGTTCGTCCTTCGCAGCCCGCTTCGCCCACTTGCCGACACCGCAACCCGGTCCCGCGCGCCCCAGTGCGCCGCTAGCGCACCCCCCTCGTGCCAATCGCCCGAGCGTGACCCTACGCCGCCCCGCGCCCAAATCAGGAATTCCGCACATTCCCGCCACTTGCCCGGTCACACCTCTGCCAGTCAGACGGTGACGGGGTGGAGGCTCATCCGGCCGCGAGGGCAGCTCGCGTTCCCCGGGGGGCCCGTCGGTCTCGCGGTTGGCGGAATCCTCGTACCGGGCGCCGTGCCCGGCACGTCCGTCCTGCGGCGCCGCCGGGTCACGATGACCTCCATGCATGGAGGCTTCGACGATGGACCACTCCGGAAACGTGCGCCCTGGCCAGAGCTCCGTTCCTGCTGGGGCACGCCTCGCGGCGTGCGTCGCGCTGCTGACCGCCTGTTCCGCACTCGCGATCGCGGCAATGGACCCGCGTCCAGCGCGCCAGCCGAGCCCGCTTCCATTCGGTCCGGTTCTGCTGCTGCCCGCGCCGGAGTTCACCGAACAGCCTGCGACCACGCCAACCGCTCCGCTTGCTTACTGCGCGGGGCTGAACTGCGCACCGCCGATCAACTACCCGCCGATGGAGCCGGTGAAGCCGGCGGTCCACTGCGCGGGCCTAGGCTGCGGCGACCTGACGCCGGCGATCACGCCCGCGCCGAGCGCGCCCGCGGGACCGCCGATGTGTGCGGGGTTGAGCTGCGGACTCCTGCTCGACCCGATCGCGCCCTCGGGAGCAGGAACCTCTCCGGGCACGCCTTGCATGGGGCTCTTCTGCGGCGGAAGCCCGAGTTTCCCGCCGAGCCCGCCGGGACCCGTGCCGAGCGACCCCATCTGTGCCGGGATGGGATGCGGACTGTCCTCGGACCTGCCGGTCGGCGGAATACCGCCATCCAATCCGGGACCGCCGCCGTGCATGGGGCTCAATTGCCCCGGCTACTCCTCCGGCGCCGGGAACTGGTCGATGCTTCCTGGGGCCGGCGGCGCGGGCCAGGGATCCTGCGGCGCCTCCGGATACAAGGACATCACCTGCGGCCCCGGCGTGCCGACCACGACCAGCCACCCGGTGGACCTGTCGACGGGATACAAGCTCGAGTCCGCAACCGACCTCGTGGTGCCGCTGCCCGGTCCCGACTTCATGCTGAGCCGGAGCTACTCGAGCCAGGTCTCGACCTCCTCGGCCGGCACTGACACAAACCTGGGGCTTCCCCGGTTCTCCGGCTGGCACTGGGCCCTCAACGTCACGCAGTGCCTCTACATCGACGGATACCAGGACCAGGGCACGACACCACCGCCATTCATCGCGCTCAGCACCCCGGCCGGCACGACCCGATTCGACTACGACAACGCGGGCACGTGGAAGCCGAGCGGGGGCACCGCGCAGTTCATCACGAGCACCACGCTCCAGATCGGCGGGGACAGCATCGACGTCTGGCGCCTGACGGATCCCGGGATCGGCTCGACGGACTACGACCGACGCATGAGCAACCAGCTCGGCACCATGGGCCTTCCGCTTGAGCAGCGCGATCTCTACGGACACATCCGGCACTTCGTCTGGCAGGTGGACACGGCGCTTCAGCGACCGAAACTCACGAAGATCCTCGTCGACTCGCAGAGCGAGTCCACCGCCGCGACCGTCATCGACTTTGCGTGGACCAGTGCCGGCCAGGTCGCAACGGTCGACGTGAAGCGCAGGGGCTCCGGCGGGACGCCGCAGACCGTCTCGCGCGTCTCCTACACCTACTTCACCCCCGGTGCGGGCCACTCCTCGGACGTGGGCACGGACGGTGACCTGATCCAGGTGCAGGTCTGGCAACCCGTCGACCGGAGCGAGGACCAGTCCGCGACCAACCAGCTCTGGCACATCGTCGCAACGCAGTACCGCTACCACAGCGGCGAATCAGGATCCCTCGGCAAGGCGCACCAGCTGAAGGCCGTGATTGCCCCGCAGCAGATCGAGTTCGCGGCGCAGCGGAACAACTCCACCAGCACGCCCGCCTGGAACACGGTCAAGAACTACGCGGACAGCCTGCTGTCGATGGCCGATGCGGCCGTCTGCTTCACAGACGGCGGGACCAACGTCACGGTCCGAGACCTTGCGACCAAATTCATCGCGTCATACGACGCATCCGACCGCGTGACGGCCCAGGAACTGCTCACGGGCTGCGGCTGCTCCGGCGGCGGCGCGACGCTCGGGATGCGCGAGACCTACGAGTACCTGCAGTGGCCGTCTGGACCGACCGCGACCGGCCGCACCATGGTGGTACGCGAGGAGGTCAAGGACTCCTCGGGAACGTGGTCGCCGGTCCGCACCCGCTTCCATGACCTGAAGCCGTTCCAGATCTCCCAGACCGTCCGCGTCTACAAGCAGGTCCACGACGCGATTGGCCTCGGCAACGGAGCCTCGGGGCCGTACTGGGTCACCCGCTACGACTACAGCACCACGAACACCCCGCCCCGCGCGATGACGGCGACGTACGGGCCCGATGCGATCAGTGCCTACACCCCGGCGGCGGGCGGATCTACTCCCACGCCACCCACCTCGACCATCTCGACGAGCGGCGGCGCGCACTTCGAATACACGTACACGCCGGACGGACGGCTCGCAACCGTATCGATCGTCCGGCAGGGGACGACGCCTGCCACGAGCATCCTCCTTCGCAACACCTACGACGGCACGCGGCCGTGGCTGGCGACGCGGAGCGAACTCGCGACCGCCGAGGGAATGACCGCGGCCGACATGAGCAGCACGGCGTTCGCCGACCGCGTGCAGAAGACGGAATTCTCGTACGGCTTCCGCACGACTGGCAACCCGGATGCGGTCGCATGGATGCAGGCCCGCTTCGAGGCCGAGACCACGGCCGAGAACGGTCCGGGGGGCGACTACTTCTCCCACACGCTGTTCGATGCGAGCGGCTTTCCCGTCTTCCAGCGGCTCGCGGACGACTCCCTCGTCAAGCGCACGTTCGACCCCGCCACCGGTGCGACACGGAGCATCCAGTCGAACGCGCCGAGCACCGGCATCTCGTCCATGGAGCGCCCCATCCCCTCGGGCGGCGAATTCTCCTGGAACGGCCGCAACGCCAGCGGCGGCTCCATGACCTGGACGATGACCCACGACGCGGCGGGCCGGGTTCGCACCCTCACCATGCCCGGCGGCGCGGTCAACCGTTACACCCGCGAGCTGCGGGCGTTCAACAGCCACCTGTCCTCGGGCGACGGGCGCCCGGGCATCCTGTACTTCACGCGCGTCGGGCTGCCGTACGAATTCCTGGACAAGGGCGACGTCCAGGTCTTCGTGAGCCCCGCGAGCGTGACGTGGTCGGACGCGGCAGGCGTTCTCGTCGGCGCCTGCGACTACCGAGCGTCGGCCAAGGAGGACCAGTACGGGCAGATCTTCAAGGGCTGGCCATACGGGATGGCCTCGACACCCGTCGCCCGACGCGCCGTCGAGACCGCCGTCACGGGCCAGGTGAAGTCCACCACGGTGTGGCACGACATGGCCGGCAATGGCGACGGCGCCGGCCGCTACACGACGACCTACGCCTATGATTCCGAGGGACGCCTGCGGCAGACGGTCGCACCCAACCGGACGATCCGCCGGACCACCTACGACGCGCTTGGAAGGGTCAGCGAGACGAGCGAGGGCTCGTTCGCCCTCGGCGGCGATCCCGACGCCGCGACCACGTACACCACGTCGCTGGTCCGCTACGACGGCGCCACCGGTTCCACGCTCACGGTCGGCAACGGACTCGTCACGACGACCATCGCGTACACGGGCGAGACCTCCCCGGCGTCGCGCACGACCAACTACCTCTACGACTGGCGTGGCAGGCTTGCAGCCGTCAACGGCCCCGTCGCGCCCTACGCGGTCGTGGGATACGACAACCTCGGCCGGGTCACCGAGGCGGCATCCCTGAACGCGCCGATCTCGGCGCCAGTCGCCCCGAGCGCGGACAGCATCGCGGCCACCCGCCTCTCGTTCGCGTCCAGCGCCTACAGCCAGCGCGGCATGCGGTACCGCACGCGGATCGCCCTCGTGCCGACCTCGACCGATCTCGACAGCCCAACCTACAACGACTTCGTCGAGTCGCACGAGTGGTACGACCCCGCCGGGCGCATCGTCGGGTCCTGGAGCCCCAGTGGCCCCATGGTGAAGAACTCGATCGACGGGCTTGGTCGTGCCATTGCCACGTACGTCGTCGACCGCGGGACCGACCCGCTTCCCGGCGCATCCGGAAACTACGCGGCGGTCTTCGACCGGACCACGTTCACTGCGGTACTCACGAACAACGTGGTGCTCGAGCAGACGTTCCCGCAGTACCGCTCCGGCAGTGGTTTCCTCGACCTCGTGAAGCACCAGGCTCGCGTCCACACGCTGGCCGATACCGTCACGGGGAGCATCGACGGCGCCACGAAGTCGGTCACGACCTGGACCGCCGTCGAGTACGACACGGCGGGCCGCACGGTCCGCCACCTCGACTTTGGCACCAACCTCACCGCCGGCTTCAACGGCGGAGGCCTGGCACCGACCGCGAGCGGCACGCCGCTCACCTGGTCGGGCAACGTGGTACCGCTCGTCGAGGGCGTGGAATACGAGGAGCTGGGCCGCGCCTACCTCACGGTGGTGCCGCGCGACTCTGGAACCCCGCTCCGAACCCGGAACTACTTCGACGCCACCGGCGCCATCGTCGGCACGATCGCAAACTGGGACGGGACAGCTTCGCTGCAGTGGAACGCATCGACCGGTCGGCTCGAGTTGCAGGGGGCCGACCCGAAGATGCCCGACCAGAACCAGGCCGAAAGCGTACGGGCCCGGATCACCGAAGCGACGCCCGCGATCGACCAGATCGCCTACACGTTCGCGCAGGTCGGGGGAGTGTGGACGCAGAAGTTCCAGACCACGCGCACCCTGTTCGGCGTCTCCAACGGGACCGGCAGCGGCGACTCGCGCATTTCATCCAACGACCTCGTTGCGGCACTCGCCTACCCGGATGCGACGACCGGTGCGCCAAGCGCGACGGACCGGCACATCTTTGCATACGACCGCCAGGGCATGATGCGCTGGAAGAAGGACCAGCGCGGCGTCGAGCACACCTTCACCTTCGACGCAGGCGGCAGGATCGTCAACGACGAAGCGACCGGAGGGGACACCGCGACCGACGACTGGGCGGATGCCGTGGCAATCGCCTACGACGCCAACGGACGCCTTGCGACGATCAAGACCATCAAGCGCGGGATCCCGGCGATACCGGACGAGATCGGTACCGAAGCCGGGATCCCCCGCTCCACGGTCACCCCTCCGGCGACGACGGACACCATCCTGAACGCGGTCGGGCTTCGCTACTCGGCGATTGGACTGCCCGAGGCCTTCGACCAGAATCCACTCGGCGAGCTCACGTACAGCGGCACCACGCCGGTCGGCACGACCAAGCGAGTCGGATCGAGCTACTCGCTCGCGAAGCTCGCCGACGGCAACTGGGTGCGCGGGACCGGCACCACCTACCCGGGCGGGCAAGTGCTCAACGTCGGCTACGGCACCGCTGGCGTCGGCTACCGGATCAGCCGCCCGCAGAGCCTGGGATTCGCCGGGGCGACCGCCGCGGCCGAGTCCCAGTTCCTCGGGCTGGCAACCCCGGTGGTCACGTCGTATCCCGGGCCGGGCGTGCGCCTGGACCGCTCCATGGGCCAGGCCGGGGTGCAGGCCGATGGCCAGTACCCGAGCATGGACGCGTTCGGGCGGGTGACCCGCCAGCTCTGGATCGATTCGGGCTACGCGCCCGGCTCGGTGAGCGGCTTCGCGAACAAGCCTGCCATCGTCGACACGACCTACGCCTACACGCGTCTGGGTGGCCTCACCGGCAAGCTGGACGCCCGGCCCGGTGCGACGATGCTCGCCCAGCACGCGTACACCCTCGACGGACTGCTTCGCCTGCTCGGCGACCAGCGCGGTTCAGCGGCCTTCCCCAGCACGCAGGCGAAGCCCGGATCGGAGGACTTCACCTACGACTTCATCGGGAACATCCCGTCGACCCGCACCGATACGTCCACGGCCGGGACCTTTGCCACGGGATCGACGGACGCAAGCACCTCCACCTTCGACCTGGTGAACCAGGTCACCGGCGGCTCCTTCATCCCGCTCGGCGGCACGCCGCAGTCGATCGGGTTCACCTGGGATGCGGGCGGGAATCTCCGTGAGCGCGGCATCGCGGGCGCGCCCGGCACCACGTGGCGCTACAAGCACGACCGCTGGGGACGCCTGACGCAGGTCGATCTGGTCAACGGCACGACGGTACAGCCCGCGCTTCGGGCGCAGTACTCGGGGCTCGGCATGCGCTGCGTGGTCGACCGAGCACCCGACAGCTGGGTGCCGCCGGCGGCGCCGACGATCAGCCAGCGACGGATCGGATACTTCAACGAGAATTGGCAGCTGCTCGAGGAGTACATCGACAACGACCTGCCACTGGCGACGTCGATCACGGATATCGACCAGGTGGAGCAGCTCGTCTGGGGGATGCGCTACGTCGACGACCTGGTGCTACGGCGTGTGAACGCGAACTTCGCCGGAGGCACCGATACGGACTTCACCGACGCGGGTGACCGCGCCGGCGACCAGTTCCTGAACGACACGCAGTTCAGCGTGGTGGCGGTCATCGACAACGCCGGTGCGCTCCTCGAGCGCGTCGAATACGACCCATACGGCCAAGCGCAGCACCACTGGCCCGAGGGGATCACCGGTGCCGTGGCGTCCGGCGCGGTGGGCAAGTCCATCGGCCAGACGGGCTATCTCGCAGACGCGGATCTCGACCGCGACGGGACCGTCTCGCTACCGGAGGCGAACGCCATCGGCGCGAAGGTTGGCACCGCGGGAATTCCTGCGGGACGGATCAGCGCGTATGGCAACACTGTCGGGTGGTGCGGGTACCGGTTCAACGCGGGTCCGAACATCTGCACGGTGAGGTTCCGGCACTTCGACCCGACACCCGGGGTACAGCGCTGGCTCGAGCGGGATCCGGCGGGGTACATGGATGGGGCGAGCTTGTACTCCTATCTGGAACAGCGTCCGACGATGGGCGCCGACCCACGTGGATTGTTCGGCAATGTGGCTGCAGGAGCCCTCGTCGGCGGACTGATTGGGGGAATCGCTGCCGCGATCAATGGCGAAGACATCCTGGTCGGCGCTGCGCGCGGCGGCGTCGTAGGCGCAATTGCCGGAGCGACCTTCGGGGCTTCGATCGCGATTGCCGGAGGTGTCGAGTCGACTTCAGCCTTGATCGCTGCGGGGGTGATTTCCGGCATGGCTGGTACGGGAGCCGACACCTTGGTGACTGAAGGGCGAGTTCCAACAGCGAGGGAACTTGCGGTAGGTGGAGCAGTCGGCGGCGTTCTCGGCGGCGCCTTCGGCGTGGCTTCAAAGTTGGTCGGGCGAATTGGGCGAAACTCGGGTGGCGTACGGGGCGGAGCTGCCTGTTTCCTCGCCGGCACGCTCGTACTTACCGCGTCGCCCGAGATCGCGGTTCCGATTGAGTCGCTCCGAGCGGGTGACGTCGTTGCGAGCGTCGACCCGGTGACCGGCGAAGCAACGACAGCAGTCGTCGACGCGACATGCGTGCATCCGTTCGAGGGCACGGTCTACGACATCACCGTAGCGACCGGAGAAGCCGCTGGAGCCGACGAGACCAGAGTTTCGGTCACGGGCGAGCACCCGTTCCTCGTCGCGCGGGCGGGAGCGCACGCGGCGAGCCTGGACTCCCGCGCAGCCCCAGAGGCCGTATCGCGCGCCGAGCGGTTCGAGACAATTGACGGTTGCTGGGTCGCAGCACGCGACCTCGCCGAGGGCGACACGGTTCGCACAATGTCCGCCGCAGGCGTCGCCGGCACGGCCACGATTACGCAGATCGGTAGCCGCCACGCGGTCGCGCCCGTCTACAACCTCACCGTCCGAGGCACCAGCCGCTACCTCGTCGGCGCGTGCGGGGTGGTGGTGCACAACAAGGGCGAGGGGGCGGGAAGCCTCACCTCTCTACGGCAGCAGTACGTCGACGAGGTTCTCCTGCTTGAGGACGTCGGACTCAACGCCCGTGCGGCTGGCATGAGCGTTGACGACACCGCGCGCATGCTGCACGGAATGCGTCGGGAACTTGGCCGCAAGTTCAAGGAGTTGACGCCCGCACTCGAGCGCGAGAGGATCCGAGTCCGCAACTTGGAGAAGTACGGAGACGAACTCGGACCGACGATCGAGTACTTCCGGGAAAGAGGACGTTCCTGGCAGGACATTCTCGACAGCGCCTGCCGACCGGGTGGTCGCGACTTAGGCTACTGACATGCAACATGGCTATCTTCAATCGCAGGATCGTTTCGACGAGTGCATGCTCACGGGAGACTCGGAGGGCGAATTCCAGACAGTCTCGAAGTCCCTCCATGCCGCTGCGCTCGAGACGCGCCCGCTCATCGGAATGTATGGGGTCGCAGGCCCGCACAGGGCTTTCCTGTACCGCTGGGCAGGACAACTCAAGATCCGCATCGACGACGGCGCGCCGATCTCGGTCGGAGCAGGCCTCTCCTCATCGTGGGAACTTAATGGAGATCAGGCGAGATTCTCCCTGTCTAGAGATGGCAGCACGACTTCGACCTTCAGGTATGCAGCTTCGCGCGATCTACTCAACATCCAGCACGACCCAACGCCATTCGCCGAGCCAGATCACTTCGATTTTTTCCTGTTCATACACCGCGTACTGCAGGATGCGCCTCGGCAGGATCGCATTTTCCGATAGCAGGCCAATACCGTGACGCGACTTGATTCCACGCTCACGCATGACCACCTCGCATGCCTGCACTCCTTCGTGGCAAGAGAAGTAGAGACTGTCAGGCACTCCAACCGCGCGACCGCG
>JBJTJU010000133.1:0-3798 GCA_046096165.1 Phycisphaerales bacterium
GCCGAGCGTCACGTGGGCCTCGATCTCGGCGGCGCGGTCGAGCGCGCCGGGGGCGACGGGCACGGCCTGCGGCACGCGCACCGTGGCCACCAGGACGTCGTCGTCGCCGACGCGTCCGCGCCACTGTTCCACCGCGGTCGAGAGCTGCTGCGCCAGGCGTGCGCCCGCCGGCATGCGCGCGATCGCGTCACGGATCCGCTCCAGCCCGAACTGCCGTCCGGCGCGGTCGGGCGCCTCGTGCACGCCGTCGGTGACGAGCACCAGCGTGTCCGCGGGGCCAAGCGCGATCTCGCGCTCCTCGGCGTCGAACTCGTCGTCCGGAACCGCGCCGAGCAGGAACGTCGTCGAGTCGAAGCGTTCCACCGACCCGTCGCCGCGGCGCACCCATGCGGGCGGATGCCCGGCGTTCACGTAGCGCACGGTGCCGTGCGCGGGGTCCACCTGGATGGCAAGCGCGGTCAGGTAGACGCTGTGCCTGGAGAGCGTGAGCGACACGTAGCGGTTGAGGGCGCGCAGCACCGCGCCCGGCGCGATGTCCGGGTCCTCGGCAAGCAGCCGCTCGATCTCCCCCGAGAGCCGCGCGACCGTCAGCGCGCTCGCGAGCCCGTGCCCGGTGACGTCCATCAGCACGATGTCGAGGCGCCCCTTGGCGTCGACGCTCGCATGGATGAAGTCGCCGCCCACCTCGTTGGCCGGCTGGTAGGCGTAGTCGAAGTCGAGTTCCGGCCGGTGGATCGCCGCGGGGAACAGGGCCATCTGCACCGACCGCGCCTGCGACAGCTCGCGGCGCATCGCGAAGAACCCCTTCGTCACCATCGAGCGGTCGAAGCGGCGCCGGTGCCGCCGCAGGCGCCAGGCGCTGATCGCCAGTCCGGGCACCAGCATCAGCGGGGCGCCCAGCAGCGCGCCGACGGTTTCGCCCATGCCGATGCGGCCCAGCGCCTTGAGCACCGCGAACTCCATGATGAACCCGGAGAGGATCGGGTACATCGGCCGAAGGCTCTCGCGCGGCGACCACGGCAGGAAGACGCTCGCGAAGAAGTGCAGGAAGAAGATGTTCGTCAGCCCGCTCGCCACCGGCTCGGTGGCCTCCGGCGGCAGCAGGTACTGCGTCATCAGGTCCGCGCCCAGGGTCAGCATCGCGGTCTGGAGCAGGAACCAGTTCGCCGCCTGCAGCGTCTGCTCGCGCGTCTCCAGCTTCGGGCGCACGAACACGAAGGCCCGCGCCGCGATGGCCAGGTTCAGGATCGTGCCCAGGAAGAGCACGCCGAGGTACGCCGGATCCTGCGTGGCGGCCGCCGCTGCGGCGGCCGGCTCGCCCGGCGCGGGTCCGGCCTCGAGCTTGGCGACCAGGGCCACCCCCGCGGTCGCCAGCAGCGCGAGGATCAGGTACGCGATGGTGACGCCCAGCAGCCACCCGAACCGTCGGCGCAGCCACGCCTCCAGCTCCCGCTCGTACTCGGCCTTGAACAGCGTGCCGTCTGCTGCCTCGACCATGGCGTCAGGGTATCCGTGGAAGGAAAGGGGCCCGTCGCTCGGACGGGCCCCTGCGCGAAAGGTGCCTGGATCGGCCCGTCCCGCTCACTGCTTCGCGAGCACTTCCTGCTTGAGGCGCTCGGGCATCTGCCGGTAGGTCAGCGGCTCCATGCTGGCGGCCGCGCGGCCCTGCGTCATCGAGCGCAGCGCGGTCGTGTAGCCGAAGAGCTCGCTCAGCGGGACCTCCGCCGTGATCTGGCGGGTGTTGCCGCGCATCTCGCTGTCGATGATCTGCCCGCGGCGGCTGGCCACGTCGCCCGAGACGTTGCCGAAGAACTCGTCGGGGGTGGTGATCACGACCTTCATGATCGGCTCCAGCAGCGCCGGGCCGGCCTTGGTGAACGCCTCGCGGAAGGCGAGGGCGCCCGCCTGCTCGAAGGCGATCTGGTTCGAGTCGACGTCGTGGTACGAGCCGAACACCAGCTGCACGCGGCAGTTGATGACCGGGTACCCGCCGATGACGCCGCTGGCCGCCGCCTGGCGGATGCCGTACTCGACGCTCGGGATGAACTCGCGCGGGATCACGCCGCCCTGCACCTTGTCCTCGAACACCACGCCGTTCTCCATCTCCAGGCCCTCGGCCTCGGCCGCCTCGGGGGTGATGGGCATGATGGTGACCACGGCGTCGCCGTACTGGCCGCGGCCGCCGGTCTGCTTCTTGAACAGGCCGCGGACGTCCTTGGCCATGCCGGTGATCGTCTCGCGGTAGCTGACGCGCGGCTTGCCGACGTTGACGCCGATCTTCATGTCGCGCACGAGCTTGTTCTTGATGATCTCCAGGTGCAGCTCGCCCATGCCGCTGATGATCGTCTCGCCCGTCTCGTCGTTGTAGTTGGAGCGGAAGGACGGGTCCTCGCGGCGGATGGTGGTGAGCGCCTCGCCGAGCTTCTTCTTGTCGTCGGCCGTCTGCGGCTCGATCGACATGCTGATGACGGGCTCGGGGAAGGTCATGCGCTCCAGGATGATCGGGTCGTCCTGGTCGCAGAGGGTGTCGCCGGTGAACGACTCCTTCAGGCCGACCACGGTCACGATCTGGCCGGGGCCGGTCGAGTCGAGGGCGGTGCGGTTCTGCGCGTGCATCTCGTACAGGCGGCTGACGTTCTCGCGCTTGCCGTTGCCGGGGTTGAGGACGCGCATGCCCTTCTCGAGCTTGCCCGAGTAGACGCGGATGTAGGTCAGGGTGCCGGCCACGTCCGCCACGACCTTGAAGACCAGCGCGCTGAACGGCGCGTCCTCGCGGTGCGGGCGGCGGAGCTTGACCGACGGGTCGTTCGGGTCCACGCCCTCGACGTCCGGGCACTCGGTCGGGTTGGGCAGGTACTGGATGACGGAGTCGAGCACCTTCTGGACGCCCACGTACTTCAGGGCCGAGCCGCACAGCACCGGGTAGACCTTCAGCGCGCACACGCTCTTGCGCAGCGAGGCCTTCAGCTCGGCGACGGTGATCGTCGAGGCGTCGGTGAGGAACTTCTCGGCGAGCGCATCGTCGAGCTCGCAGATCTTCTCGACCATCTCGGCGCGCCACAGCTCGGCGGCGTCCTTCATGTCCTCGGGGATCGGGCCGTAGGTGATGGTGGCGCCCTGGTCGTCGGCCGACCAGTACATGGCCTTCATCTCCATCAGGTCGATGATGCCCTTGAAGTCGTTGCCGAAGCCGATCGGCAGCTGGATCGCCACCGCGTTGGCGCCGAGGCGCGCGCGGATCGACTTGAAGCTGTAGTCGAAGTCGGCGCCGAGCTTGTCCATCTTGTTGATCAGGCACAGGCGGGGCACGCCGTAGCGGTCGGCCTGGCGCCACACCGTCTCGGACTGCGCCTCCACGCCTTCCTTGCCGTCGAACACCGCCACCGCGCCGTCGAGGACGCGCAGCGAGCGCTCCACCTCGATGGTGAAGTCGACGTGGCCCGGGGTGTCGATCAGGTTGATCTTGTACTCGTGGCCGCCGAACTCCCACGGGCAGGTGGTCGCGGCGCTCTGGATGGTGATGCCGCGCTCCTGCTCTTCCTGCAGGCTGTCCATCGTGGCCGTGCCCTCGTGCACCTCGCCGACCTTGTGGATCTTGCCCGTGTAGTAGAGGATGCGCTCGGAGACGGTGGTCTTGCCGGCGTCGATGTGGGCGCAGATGCCGATGTTGCGAACCTTGCTGAGGTCGATGGCCATGGAATGGGTCCGTTGGGGAAAAAGGGGTAGATCGCGGAGGATATCCGCACCCGCCATGCCCCACAAGGCCAACGTCAGGATCGGGTTATCGAGCGGCTAGAT
>JBJTJU010000134.1:0-5797 GCA_046096165.1 Phycisphaerales bacterium
CCCCGCTCCCCCCGGAGCCCTAGCCCGCGCCCCCGGCCATCGCCCCGCCCGCCCCCAGCCCCCCGCGCCCCGCGACGCTGCCGGCGCCGCCGCCGCCGCCCATGCCCTTGAACTCCGCGGCGGCGGGGGCGCCCTGGGCGAGGGCCGGGGCGGCGGCCGATGCGGCGGCGAGGACGGCGAGGGTGACGGTGTTCTTCATTGTGTCTGTCTCCGAGTGTTGTCCCGGCGCCGTGGCGCGCCGCGTCATGCATGTCCCGCGCATCCACGAGCGCGCGGGGAAGAGGTGGGTCTCCGGCCCTGGCTCAGTGTCCGTGCACGGCACCCGGCGCATGGGCCGCCGCGCTGTCCGAGCCATGGTGCTCCCCGTGCCCGTGTTCCTCGTCGTGGTGCTCGTCATGGTGGGCCATCTGCGAGATGAACACCGCCGTGAGGAACATGAAGACGAACGCCTGCAGGAAGGCGACGAAGAGTTCCATGAAGGAGATCGCGACCGCGGCGACGCCGGCGACCAGCGAGATCCCGCTGACGGCCGCGACGCCCAGGGTCGCGGCCATCGCGCCGAACAGCATGAGCGTGGCCATCAGCGTGTGGCCGCCCACCATGTTGGCGAAGAGTCGGATGGCGAGGGCGGCGGGCTTGATCAGGAGCCCCAGCACCTCGACCAGGAAGATGATGGGGACCACGAACCACAGGCCCTTGTTCTGCACGAGCTCCTTGCCGCCGGCGAGGTGCTCGAGCCAGCCGCCGATCCCGAGCTCGCGGATCGACTGCCACTGGATGGCGAGGAACGCCCACAATGCAAGGCCGATGTTGACCGAGAGGCTCGCGGTCGCGGTGCCGCCCACCCAGAGCAGCGCCTGCTTCGCCTCCTCCGAGGCTCCCTCGCCGGCGTGCTCGCCATGCCCGCCGAAGGCGTGCACGATCTCCTGCAGGTCCATGAGCGGGACCATGCCCATGAGGTTGAGCGTCAGCACGAAGAAGAAGATCGAGAGCAGGAACGGCAGCCACGCCTTGGCGAGGCGCGCGCCCATCACCGGCTCGAGCATCTGCGAATACAGGCCGTCCACCAGGACCTCGACCACCTGCGCGAGGCGCCCCTCGGTGACGTAGCGGCGCGCACCCTGCGACTCGGGCCCCGTCTGGATGCGGCCGGCGGCCAGGAGGAGCGCGGCCACCACGATCACGGCGGCGATCACGAGCGACACGACGCTGAGCGGGACGTCCGTCCCGAAGACGCCGCTGAACGCGCTTGACTTGTCGAGGACGTGCCCGAGGGGGTCGGCGCCTGAAGCGAGGAAGGAGGTCATTGGGGAGGTCGGTCGAGACGGCGGTTCACGAGCCAGGCGACGGTCGCGGTCTCCGCCGCGAAGCAGCCCAGATAGGCCCCGACGGCGGCCAAAACGGCAAACAGGCCGCCCGCGGGGAGGAAGAAGTGTATCGAAATGGCCAAGGCGGGACTTGCCATGAACCGGGCCACGGTGGCGCCCATCCAGCGCGTCTGGACGTCCCCGGCGGGCCGCGGCCGCGACCCATAGAAGATGAACCCGGTCGCCAGGGTGATGGCGGTGCTGCCCGCGACCCCCAGCCCGGTCGCAGTGGCCCTGCCCGGTGGATTCTCGGCCGCCAGGGCGACCCCGACCGCTGCGACGGCCCCGCAGGCAAGGCCCGCTGCCAGCACCGACAGGGCTGCCGGCAGGGGCGGAACAACGATCTCCTGTTCGCGCCGGGGTGACCCGGGCGGGCGCGGCGCCTCAGCCATCGCGGCCCTCCCGGCCGCCAGCACCGCCGGCGCCGGTACCGCCGCGCCGGGCCGAGTCGAACTCGCGGTTCACCCGGACGGCGCCGCGGAGCAGGGAGGTCATGCCCACGGCGATCCCGCACACTCCACCCACGAGCAGGCCGACGTTGCCGCCGCCGCGCCACCAGTCGAAGGCCATCCCGAGCAGCGCGCCGGCGATCACCTCCGAACTCGTCTGGATGCCGATCCCCGCCATGCGCCAGCCGATGCTGCGCTCGCGCGTCTCGCGGGCCTTGTCCAGGCGCTGGAACGGACCGGGCATCCCGGTGACTCTACCCCGGCCCCCGGCCGGGCTAGACTTCCCGACCCATGGCGATCCGCGACTCGGAGATCCTCGACGTCACCCCGACGAAGCTCAACCGCACGGAGAGCCTCTACGTGGTGAACGTCTTCAAGGGCCTGGGGACGACGCTGCGCCACTGCTTCCAGAACATCGGCCGCAACGGGGCCAACAAGGACACCCTGTGGGTCGTCCAGTACCCCGAGCAGCGCCGCGAGCAGCGTGACGTCGAGGACGGCGGCGTCTACAAGCCCTACTTCCGCGGCGTCCACCGCCTGAACAAGGACGAGGACGGCCGCGTCCGCTGCGTGGCGTGCTTCATGTGCCAGACCGCGTGCCCGGCGCACTGCATCCACATCGTGGCCGACGAGAGCCCGTGGCCGGACCGCGAGAAGTACCCAAAGCAGTTCGACATCGACGAGCTGCGCTGCATCTACTGCGGGATGTGCGAGGAGGCGTGCCCCTGCGACGCCATCGAGCTCACGCCCGTGTACGACGTCACCGGCCTCAGCCGCCAGGAGCTCATCTTCGACAAGGCGAAGCTCCTGGAGATGTACGACCGCACGGTCGCCGACAAGCCGATGTGACCGCGGCGGCTACTTGCCGCCCTTCTGCTTCTTGATGAGGTCGCCGATCAGGCCCCCGACGGCCTCGATCGCCTTTCCCGCGCCCTGCTTCGCGGCGCGCTCGTCGAAGACGAGCTTCACGGTGCGGTCGAGCTTCGCGGGGCGGCCGTCCACCTCGCCGAGCGGGCCGCGCATCGAGACCTGCAGCTGGAGCGCGTCGCCGAGGCCGAGGGACATGGTGTTCAGCGCGCTGGCCACGGAACCGCCGCCGTCCTCGTTCGGCAGGAGCCCCACCACGTCGCGTGCGACGGAGCCGAGCGGGTAGTTCGCCGCGATGCGCCGCGCGTAGGGCGGCTGCCTCGACAGGTCGATGTCTCCCGCGAAGATGAGGCGCGTGCGCCAGCCATCGCCCTGCCGCTCGATGCCGATGTCGAAGTCCTTGTAGGTGAGCTGCCCCGCGCGCACCGAGACCACCAGCGGGTTGATCACGCCGTCCACCGGCCGGCCCTGGGGCGACTGGAACACCTGCAGCAGGTTCAGGACATCGTTGTCGGGGTTGCGCTCAAGCAGCACGTTGCCGACCGTCAGGCGCAGGTCGGCGTCGAGCCGGGCACGGTTGCCGTCGAGCGGGTACGACAGCCGGTCCATCGTCAGGCGGATGGGCGTGCGGTCGTCGGCGAGCCGCACGTCGCGGAACACCGGGTTGATCGGTGCCAGGAGGCGCTCGCGCAGCGGCTCGGACGGCACGAACTCCGCCACCGCGGGCTTGGCGCCCGGGATGCGCAGGAACCCGTCCTGCAGCAGGACGTCGGGCACGCGCACCGTGAGGTAGCGGCTGGTCACCGTGATGGCGCCGGTCGCCGTGCCGGCGCCCGCGGACTGCACCGTCGCATCGGCCGAGATCTCCGGGCCCACCGCCTCCTCGAGCTCGCGGCCCATGCCGGCCAGCACGCCCACCACGCGCGTCGAGGCACGCTCGGCGCGCAGCGCGCCGTCGATCCGCACGCGGACGGCCGAGACGGCCCCGGACGCATCCGTCCAGTCGGCCACGGTCGCATCGAGCGTCACCGGCATGCGCTGGCTGCCGCTGCCGGCGAGCGAGGCACGGGCGCGCACCTGCGCGGGCGCCTCGCCGCCCGGGGCGTTCACCGAGAGCGACAGCCCCTCGATCGTGAGCGCGTCGCCGTCCGAGGGCACGAGCCGCAGCGGTTCCGCGGTGGCCTCGACGACCGCCGCCATGCTGCCGATCGCGCTGCCGACCAGCCGCAGGCGCTTGATGTCGGCGCTGGCGGCGAACGCCGAGCAGTCGCGCCAGGGCGGTGCGGCCTTCTCGGCCGGCTTCGCGCCCGGCTCGGCCTTCGGCGGCGCGTTCAGGATCGCCAGCACCTGCGCGGGCGGCATGTTCACCGACACGCGGCTGTCGGAAAGCTCGAGCGCATCGCCGCGATACGAACCCTTCAGGGACGCGCGCAGGCGGTCGAGCGTGCTCTCGGCGTCGAAGGCGATGCCGCCGTCGCGCGACTCGGCGCGGGCGGCGACACGGGCGCCGCTTCCGATCTCGCGCCGCACGGACTCCTCGAGGGCGAGCAGTGCGCCCAGGCCGTCGCCCGAGATGCGCTCGAGCGTGAGGTCGGCACGCCATGCGGCCGGTGAGCCGGCGGCGCCCTGCGACCAAGTGGCGTTCGCGGCAAGCGGCGCGATGGCCGCGGCCGTCTCGGCACGCGGGCCGGCGGCCAGTTCCGCGCGCACGCGGGCCGTCACGCGCATCGGGGACGACAGGCTGCCCTCGCCCTCCACGTCCAGCCCGCGCACCACCAGGTCGGTGGCGGTGCCCGCGATGCCGCCGACGGCAAGCGGTGCGGCGGTGACGCGTGCCTTGGCGGACGCAGGAAGCGCGAAGGTCCACGGGACGGTGCGCGCAAGCGAGGTGCGCTCAACCTTGAGGTCGACGCGCGACGGCGCGCGCAGCACGGGACCGGAGGGGCCGGCCGCCCATGCCATCAGCGACGGCGTGACCGTGACGGCAGCGTCCGCCGAGACGTCCAGCGTGCGTTCGGACAGGTCGGCCTCCACGCGCACGGTGTCGCCGGCATCGGCGCGCACGGCCGCCGCACCCTTGCCCGCGAGCATCGAGCCCGCGTAGTCGACCGTCAGCGCATACGAGCCGCCCGACAGCTGCCCCAGCACGTCGGCCGCGGCCGGCACCTCGCGCACGATCGTGGCGCGCGCGATGGCCGGCGCCTCGACATGCACGGTGAGCGCGGCGCGCTCGATCGCCTCGCGGGACATCGACCCAAGCGACTGCGCACGGACGTCGGCGCGGATCGGCACGCCATCGGCGGTCACCGCGACCGAGGTGCGCGCATCCTGGCCAAGACGCTCGGTCGCCACGGTCACGCGCAGGTCGGAGACCGCCAGCACCCGCGCGTCGGGCCCGTCGCCGAGCCGCAGCGCCACCGGTCCGCCGCCCGCACCCCGTGCCACCACGTCCAGGTCGCACCCAAGCGCCGCCAGGTCGAACGCCCTCGGCGTCGGCAACACCACGGTGCGCACCATGACGTCGGCCGCCACGGGTCCGTCCACCGGCACGCCAAACGACCCGAGGAGCGCGGGATCGATCCGCGCCGCGTTGATCGAGCCGCCGGAGGCCACGCGGATCGTCCCGTCGGCGGCGACCGCGCCCGCAAGCGTCGCCGCGAGCGTCGGCGTGTCGAGGCGCACCGACCACGTCGGCGCGTCGCCCGCCCCGAGTTCCGCCTCGAGCGTGCGCACCGTGGTGTTGCCGACGCCGAGGGCGTTCGACCTGGCGGCGCTTGGGTGCGACCTGGACGTGGTGGCACGGGGTGCGGGCGGCGGGCCGGTGGCGCTGCGGCTTGGCGACGGGCCCGACGCGCGGGTGCTGGCGGTGTCTGACCTGCGCGTGACCGTGGCGACCGAGCGCCTTGGCCAGGATGCGCGCACCTCGGTCGCGGTGACCGCCGATGGCGTGCCGATCCGCGCCGACGTCCGTGCGCAGTCGCTGGAATCGATGTCCCGCGAGGCGATCGAGCGCGCCGCGCTCACCGTGCATGTCGAGGCGCCGGCCATCGCGCGCGCCACGATCGTGCGCGAGGTGCCGGCCGCGGCCGACGTGCTGGGGCAGCTGTCGGGCGG
>JBJTJU010000135.1:0-3373 GCA_046096165.1 Phycisphaerales bacterium
GCGGACCTTGCGGGCAACCTGGCGCAGGCGCGGGCACGCGTGGCGAGTTCCTTCGAGCGCTCCGGCAGCACGGTGCTCGTCGACAGCGTGGCGCGCGCATGGCACGTCGTGCCGGCGGATGCGCGCCAGGCGATCTTCTGGTCCGGGTGGATCGCGTTCTGGGTGCTGCTTGCCGTGCGGCTGGCCAGCGGCCCGGGGACTTCCGCCACGGCACGCGCCGCACTCGCCACGGCGCTCTGGACCGCGGGAGTGGCCGCCGGCCTCTTCGGCGGCTCGCTCCTTGCCGACGAAGCGCTCCGGTGGATGAACCCAAGGGCAGTGCTGGTCGACCGCGACGTGGTGCTTCGCAAGGGCAACGGCGACGGCTTCGAGCCGGCGTTCGCCGAGGCGCTCGGGCCAGGGGTCGAGTGCACGGTGCTCGAGGAGCGACCGGGGTGGCTGCGCGTCGAGCTGCCCGATGGCCGCACCGGGTGGGTCAGGCAGGCGCAGGCCGAGCGTCCGTGACGGAGCGCGGGCACCGCCAAAAGAGACCACGCCCCGCGCTGGGCGGGGCGTGGACGAGGCGGAGAGGGTGGGATTCGAACCCACGAGCAGGCAAGCCCGCTACTAGTTTTCGAGACTAGCCCTTTCAACCGCTCAGGCACCTCTCCGAGGGGCTGTGGTCAAGCGGTGCAGTATCGGCGCCCGCGCGCATCCGGTCAAGGGCACTCAGCCCGCCGGACGCTCGGGCACGGGCTGGCCCGCGGTGCAGGAATCCCCGTCGCAGCAGGGCTGCACGTTGGTCCGGCATGTCGCGCACTGGCCGTGGCCATGCACCTGCACCACGCGCAGCGGGTGGCCGCAGAAGGGGCATCGGGGCGCGTGAGGGACGGCGTCGTGCGCCATGGTTCAGTCCCGCGTGGTCAGCACCACGATGCCGCCCACGATCAGCACCAGCCCCAGCAGCTTCTTCGCCGAGAGCCCCTCGCCAAGCAGCACGAAGGCACCGACGGCCGCAAGGGCCGGGGCCAGCGCGAACGCGACCGGCTTCACGCGGCTCACGTCGCCGGACGAGAGCCCGAGGTAGAAGCATCCGATCCCGAGCGCTCCGGCGGAGACCCCCGCGCCGAGCGCGAGCTTCCACCACGTGGCCGCCGACGCCTGCGTCCAGCCCTCGGGCTCGCGCGCGGCCTCGACGCCGAGCGGCTCGAGCCATCCGCGCGTCGCGGCCAGCCACAGCACCCAGATCACGGGCAGCGCCACGGATGTGCGCACGGCGCTGGCGGTGACCGGGCCGACCTCGCCGGACTTCAGCGCGCTCTTGGCGCAGAGTTCGCCGACGGCCCAGAAGAGCCCCGCCAGCACGGCCCAGACGATCGCTGCCATGCCACGGAGGATAGCCCGCACGCGACGTGGCTCACGGACCCCAGGCGCCGAGCAACATGCCGAGGTCGTCCGCGTTCACGATCCCGTCGCGGTTGAGGTCCGCGAGCGCCGACGCGGTGCCCCACGCCGCCAGCAGCATGCCGAGGTCGGTGCCGTTCGTGAAGCCGTCGCCGTTGAGGTCGCCGATCCGGGCGCACGCATCGGCACGGCCGTCGCCATTGGCGTCCGCGCACGTGGTGCCCGGTCCCTTCCACGACGCGCCCGCGGTCTGTGCGTCGGCCTGCGTCAGCAGCAGGCAGAAGCCGTTCGCAAAGCACGCTGCACCCACGGGCGGCGGGCACGTCACGGTCACGCAGGAGCTGCCGTCACCCTTGTAGGTCCCGCCGGCGGACGCGCAGGCCGAGGGGCTCATCGGTCCCTGGCAGGTGCCGTTCGGCATGCAGCAGGCGCCCTGCGGATTGCAGTTGTACGACCCGCACGCGCTTCCCGCCGGTCCCGGGACGCCGCCCGCGGCCGAGCACTGCGAGGCGGGGAGGTTCAGGCAGCCGCCGGTCGACGCGAAGCAGCAGGCAACCGGGGCGCCCGTGTCGCACGTGGCGGCCGCGCAGGCCACGCCGTCGCCACGGTACGAGCCGCCGAGCTGCTGGCATTCCGCCTGGGTGCGCTGCGAGCAGTTCGAGCCCACGCAGCACGCGCCCGTGGCCGGCGTGCCGCAGTCGCCGAGCGCCGTCCAGGTGAGCCTCATCACCCAGTCGCCGGACGGCCGGCAGATCGCCGGGATCTCCGAGAAGCGCTTCCACCCGGCCCCGCACCCGAGCGCCCCGCAGTCGAGCATGCGGATCCAGTTCTGGGTGGGCTGCTGCAGCCCGCCGACGTCGGTGCAGGGGAACGCGTTGCTGTTCGAGGGCGGGGCGACGAAGCACGGGTTCGAGACCTGGTTGTGGTGCCGGTCGATCCGGTAGCCGATCGAGAAGGTGTTCGATCCGTTGTTCTGGACGATGATCTGCTCGGGGTCGCCCGGATCGATCAGGAACTGCACGTTCACGCCGTTCGTGCCCGGCGGGATCACGAGGTGCGGAAGCGTCTTCCCGTCGCTGCTGGCCGAGAAGATGATCTGGCCGTTCGCGGGCGTCCCTTCCCAGACGATGATCGACCAGTGGGTCGTCGTGGTGACCTGCGTCGAGCTGGTCGCGAAGATCATCTCGCAGAGGTCGAGCCGCAACGGAAACTGGTCGGGCGCGACCGTGAACGAGACCGCGGCGACCTCGTCCTCGGCGAAGCCGCCTTGGGCGATGTACGAGCCGGGTCCGAAGTCGGAGTTGGTCCAGGTGCCGATGACCGGCGGACACGCACCCGCCACGCCGCCCTCGGGGGGCTCGCCGGTCGTGAGCCTGGCGGGCTCGGTGAGAAGGACGAGCGATTCGACGATCCGCGAGGCCAGCGGCGGTTCGGTGAGGCGGCCCTTCGGCGGAGCGACCGCGACGAGGAGCGGAACGAGCAGGGTCGAGGCGATCATGGGCATGGCGGACGGATCTCCGGGACGGTTTCCCGAAGCCACCATACGGCGGACGAACGGTACGGCAAGCACCGACCCGGTCGATTCGAAGTGAATGGGTCCGATACCGGACCGGAGGGTCAACGCGGCGAGAGCGACTCGGCCAGGGCCGCGACCAGGTCGTCGGGTTCGGGCAGCCGTCCCGCCCCGCCCGCGCGACACGCCTGCCAGCCCTCGCCGCGGGCGATCACGCGGAAACCGTCGGCCTTCGCCGTCACGACGTTCCGTCGCGTCGCGGGCTGGTTCCACATGACCTCGTTCATGCTCGGGGCGAGCAGGACCGGGATGCGGGTGCGATCAACCGCCGACAGTACGAGCGAGACCGGATCGTCGGTGAAGCCGTGGACAATCCGGGCGAGAAGGTCCATCGTGCACGGGGCGACGATCGCGGCGTCGATCGAGCGGGCGAGGCGGATGTGCTGCGGATCGGCGCGGTCGGCCTGGGTCCAAGGA
>JBJTJU010000136.1:0-5144 GCA_046096165.1 Phycisphaerales bacterium
CGCGCCCGCGGACGCCGCGGCCGGCGCCGGGGTGCGCCCGGCGATCCGCGCGCCGACGTCGGCCAGCAGCCGCTGCGCGACCTCGCGGTCGGGCTCGCGCGCCACGGCCTGCTCGAACATGGCGAGCGACTCGTCGAGCCGTCCCGACGCGTGCGCCGCGGCGCCGAGGAACATGTAGCCCTCGGCGAGCGTGGGCTGGCGCTTGACGAGCGACTTGCCGCACTCGGTGACGCGGCCCCAGTCGCCCACGCGCCACGCCGCGTGCCCAAGCAGGATCGCGGTGCGGCCCTCGGGGTCGGGCTCGGAGAGGATGGCAAGCAGCACGTCGCGCGCCTCGGCCGAGCGGCCGAGCAGGATCAGGTTGCGCGCGCGCAGGCGCGCCAGGTCCGGCCGCGAGAGCTTCTTGGCGAGCGCCGGGTCCTCGAGCGTGGACAGCGAGCCCGCCCAGTCGCCCTTCGAGTAGCGGGCGAACGCCAGCTCCTCCAGCTGGTCGGGCGAGGACGTCTCGCGCACCATCGCACGCTCCAGCAGGTCGGCGCAGCGCTCGTGGTCGCCCTTCATCTTGGCGACGTCCGCGCGCAGGCGGTCGACCACGGGGCTGAACTCGAACTGCCGCTCGACCGACGCCAGGCGCGCCTCCGCGGCGTCGTGCCGGCCCATCACGGTCATCAGCTCGATCTCCGCGGCGACGAAGTGGAGCTTCGACGGGTCGATCTCGGACGCCTTCGCGTAGCAGGAGAGCGCCTCCTCGTGCTCGCGCCAGCGCTGGTGGATGATGCCGAGGAAGTAGTGCGGCTCGGCCTTCGATGGGTCGAGCTCGGAAGCGGTGCGGAACGCGTCGCGCGCGTCGGAGACGCGGGTCATCTCGTGCAGGATCCGGCCGCGCAGCAGGTGGTACGAGGATTCCCTCGGGAACCGGCCGACCGCGCGGTCGACGTGGCCGAGGGCGTCCTCGAACTGCCCGGAGTGGAACGACTGGCGCGCCTGGTCGTAGGCGATCTGCGCGCCGGCCTTGTCGAAGCGGTCGCGCGCCTCGCTGCGCACCTTCTGCGAGTGCAGCGTGCCGTCGCAGCCGGCGAGCGGCGCGGCCACGGCCAGGAGTGCGGCGAGGATGCGTGCGTGCACGGGGAGCGTCATGGCTTCTCCTCCTTGGCGGGCGGCGGCAGCCCCGGCCGGTCGGGCAGCGGCAGCGGGTCGTACGGGCGGTAGTCGTCGTCCACCGGCGGCGGCACGTCCTTGGCGAGGTCGGCCGGCGACGGCGGGCCCACCCAGCCCTTCGAGTACTTGAACGTGTCGGAGAGCGGCACGCCGTTCTGCGGCTCGCGCTGGCGCGGGTCGAGCAGTTCGAGCGCGTCGAGCTCGTGGCCGTAGCCGGCCTTGCGGTCGGTGCGGATCGACTCGCGCAGCGCGAGCATCGAGGGCGAGTTCTTCTGCGTCCGCAGCGCCTGGTCGACGTAGTAGAGCGCGGTGGAGCGGTCGCCCTTCTTCCACGCCTCCAGGGCCTGCACCTGGTAGTTGCCGGCGAGGTGCGACTCGGAGAACGGCAGCAGCCCGGCGCGCGCGCCGACCTTGGCGGCCTCGGCCACCTGGAGCGCCTTCTCGCCGTCGCGGTAGTCCTGCGCGTCCTCGATGACGGTCGGCGTGATCAGGAAGATGATCTCCTGCTTCTTCATGGTGCCTGAGGCACCGCTGAAGGCGCCCGGGATCAGGTCACCGAGGCCCGGGATCTGGCGGTTGGTCACCACGGACGTCTCGCGGAAGAGGCCGCCGAGGACGATGGTCTGGCCGCTGCGGACGCGGATGTTGGTGCGCAGCTCCTGGGTCAGCTCGTCGGGCACGGTGGCCTCGCCGCCGACCGCCTTGATGGTCTTGGTCTTCGCCCTGCTCACCTGCGGGGCGAGCGCGATGCGCACCATGCCGTCCGGGCTCACGAACGGGCGGAAGCGCAGCTTCACGCCGACGTCGAGGTACTTCACCTCCTGCGTCGTGCTGGTCTGCGTCTGCGTCGTGGAGAGGTAGGCGATCCGCTCGCCGATCAGGACCTGCGCGCGCTGGCGGTTCAGCACCGTGACGGTCGGGCGCGCGAGCACCGTGCTGTCGGTGACCTCGTCGAGCATCTGCAGGAAGATGGCGACGTCGTTCGTCACCACGCCGATCTTTGCGGTGGGGTTCGGCTGCCCCTGCGTCACGGGGTAGAGGGAGGCGTTGTTTGCGGTCGAGGGCGTGGGCGTCGTGACCGGGGTCGGCGTGGTGCCGCGGGTGGTCAGCGAGTTGTTCTTGACCGCCTCGAAGGCGCCCATCGGGCCGCCGACGACGTTGGCGAAGTCGACGTTGCCGACCACCGAGATGTCCAGGCCGAAGGCGGTGTCGTCGGTCAGGTCGACGGTGAGGATGGTGGCCTCGACGCGCACCTGCTTGGGCGGGGTGTCGAGCTCCTCGATGAGCTTCGCGGCACGGGCGACGTTCTCGCCGAAGTCGTTCACCATGACCTTCGCGGCGAAGGCGAAGCTGTCGGCGCCGCCGTCCTCGACGGTGGCCTCGAAGCCGGCCTCGACCTTTCCGAGCGCCACGGCCGAGCCCTGCTCGGAGAGCACCGGCTTGATGAAGGCGATGGTGTCCTCGGCGGAGAGGAACTGCAGCGTGAAGACCCGCGCCTCGCGACCGCGCTGCGCGTCGACCTCGGCCTGGGTGAGCACGTAGATGAAGTCACCCTCGCGCTTCCACGCGAGGCCGTTCACGTTGAGGACGGCGTTCAGCGCCTCCTCGAGCGGGACGTCGTAGAGGTTCACCGTCACGAGCCCGGTCACCTTGTCGCTCGCGACGATGTTCTGGCGCGCCTTGATCGAGATGAGTTCGAGGAGCCGCGCCACCTCGATGCCCTGGGCGCTCAGCGAGAAGCGGCCGTCCTCGGTGACGTCGACGCGCGCGGGCGCGGCGGGCTTCGCCGCGGGCGGCTGGGCCGCCGCATTCGTCGCGGCGCCGGGGCTGCCGGGGCCGGCGAGCGGCGTCGACACGCCGCCCTGCGCGGCGTTCGGGCCGGGCACGCCCCAGACGCCGCTCTTCGGCTCGTCGGCGGCAGGTGGCTCGGCGGGCTTCGCGGTGGCGGGCGGGGCCGGCGGCGCCGGCTGCGCAGCCGGTGCGGGTGCCTGCGCCATCGCAGCGCCGTGCAGCGACGCCAGCACGACGATCGACGCGCGGATCCGGCGGGTGATGTCCAGGGAGGCCTGCATGCTCGGTTCCTTTCGGCGCAATCCGGGAACGACTTGGGCCGCAGTTCAGAGAGGTCGATAAACGACGGAGTGGTCGCCGTCCAAGGGATCGAAGGTGATGGTGGCGCGCTCTGGGGAGCCGTCCACGGCGAGGTTGAAGCTGGGAACGGGATCCATCACCCCGCCGAACGGGCCGAAGCGTGCGTCGCGGATCGAGCCGCGCCAGAGGATGCGCACGCCCGTGGCCGCCGATGCACGTCCCTCGCCGAAGCGGACGGACACGGGGCCGTTGGGTCCGTCGATCGGCACGTCCGGCGTCGAGGCACGCGCGATCCAGTACCCGCGGCCGTCGGTGGCAGGCCTGAACAGCACGGGATCCGCCGGCGTCGCCAGCGCCCGGCCGCGCGCGAGCGCAAGGTCGGCGTCGATGAAGCGCGACGCGGCATCCATGCGCTCGTAGGCGCCGGTGCCCGACAGGTCGATCGCCAGCCCGGCGATCACCGCGATCATCACGGCAACCACCAGCACCTCGATGAGCGTGAATCCGCGCGCCCGGGTCATCGCGCCGCCTCCGCGTCGAAGCCGTAGGACAGGACGCGCACCGGGAACATGTCCTCCGGGTCGCCGCCGCGGGACGGTGCCCCGCCCTCGGTGAAGCCGGTCACCAGGTCGAGCGCGTGGTCGTAGTAGAAGCTCGCCGTGTCGTAGACCAGGAGGTGGTTGCAGGCGACGCGGCCGTAGAGCTGCGAGCGCCCGAACATGCGGATCGGGTTCGTCGGCAGGAACATCGAGCCGACCATCGCGGTGTCGCGCACGTCCCAGAGGAAGAAGTTCGAGAGGAACTGGCGCATCGGGTAGATGCGCACCCGCCACGGCTCGACGTACTGCGGCGACGAGGGCGGGTACGGGAAGCAGTCGTTGGTCGTGAAGCGGCCGAACCAGGCGTTGCGGTGCGGGTCGCCGTCCACCGGCTGCCCGTTGCAGAGGTACTGGTGGCGCGAGCCGATCCAGCAGTTGCGAACGTCCATGGAGTAGCCGTTGAAGATCTCCAGGCTGCTGTTGGGCCCAAGTTCCACCGACGATCCCTGCCAGTCGAGGCCGGTAAGCGCCAGGTTCGGGTTGATCACGAAGCGCACGTCGCCATTGATGATGATGCGCGAGTCGCGCAGGACCCACGATCCCCACACCTCGTAGATGCCCGCGTTGAGCGTCACCGTGGCGCCCGCGCGCACCTCGAAGTTGCGGGTGAAGAGCTGCGGCAGGAACGCGGCACGCACGCGGAACGGGGTGAGCGTGCGGGTCCCGCCGTTGATGACGAAGTGGCTCGTGTAGTTCGTGAACGGGCTCACCACCGTCGGGTTGGCCGGGGCGTCGCGCATGCGCGCCGAGTCCTCGGGGTCCATCCGCTTGGCGGCGACCTGCCCCGCCGCGGCGCCCTGGACGACGATGCCCGAGGCGCTCGACGGGTAGTAGACCCACGTGGGCTTCTGGCTGTCCGGATCCGCAGGGCTCGCCCCGGCGACCTCGGGCTCGAACCGGCACCCGCCCTGGAGCCAGATGCCCGTGCCCAGCCACGGGAACACCGAGCTCAGCGACGCGAGGTCCGCCTGGGTGCCGATGTTGGTGCGCAGCTTCATGGCGCTCATCGGCGCGTTCGGCCAGCGGCCGATGAAGTTGCGGCTGCCGTCGACGATCATGATCCGGTTGGCGAAGATCGCGTACTCCGCCTTCACCACGCTCGGGATGCTCATGTGGGCGACGGACGTCCACGTGGCCCCGCCGCGCGCGCTGGAGACGGTCACCTCGAGCTCGGTGGTCGAGTTGCCGGGATTGGCCGCGGGTCCCGTGGCGCCTGCGGCCCGCTTCGCCAGGTCGACGAGCCGGATGCCCACGGTGCCGCCGTCCAGTGCGTAGTCGCGCACCAGCCAGCCGTCC
>JBJTJU010000137.1:0-2600 GCA_046096165.1 Phycisphaerales bacterium
GCGCAGGCCCGTGAAGCCGCCCGGCCCCACCGAGACGGCGACCGCACGCAGCTCCCGCGCACCGATGCCTGCCGACGCGCACAACCGGTCGATGACATCCTTCAGGTGGTCGCCGTGGTCGGCGGACGGCGGCACGTCGGCCGCCACCACCGGGGCGCCCCGCCCCGGCTGCAGCGCCACCGACCCCGATCGCTGCGACAGCTCGATCGAAAGCATCGCGCCGGCGGCGGTGCGTGCACTTGGCGCGCTGCGGGCGTCCACGCTCACGGCACGACCGTGGCGGCGACGAAGACGGCACCCTGCCCGGTGGCGGTGTCGATCATGACGGGAACGTACATCGGTCCCTGCCGGCCCGGCGCCGCCGTGAATCGGACCACGAGGTCGACGAACGCCTCGCCCCGCGGCGTGGCGGAGACCAGCTCGGCCGTACCTTCCCCGCCCGGCACGGACACGCCGCGCACCTGCGACCACGCGGGATTGGTCACACGCCCCTGCGCGGCCGGGTTGAGGTGCTCGATCGTGGTGCGCAGCTCGACGGGCGTGCCCGGTCGCACGCGCCCCGCGAGGACGATGCTCTCCGGGACGAACCAGAACCGTGCCGTGCGGCCCGGATCGAAGCGCGAGCCGGTGGACTCGTGGCGAATGCGCAGCGGAACCTGCGGGCAATCGGCGCGGTCGGTGTCTATGACCCACCACTGCGGCAGCGCCGGCGAGCCAAGCTCCTGGGTCCGCCACCGAAGCCGGTACTCGGCGCGCGGCGCATCGACGGCGGGGTCGAATCCGACGAACGCCGGGGCCTTGCCGCCGGCGGCCGTCACGCGGAACGGCGCACCATCCACCGACGCGACGCGCACCTCGCCCTCCTGCACTCCCTTCAGGGCATCGACGTAGGCGGGCTCCACGCGCACGGGCATCGTGACGTCGGCCTGCATGCGCGCGCGCGCGACGCCCGGGATCCCCTGCAGCGCGATGAGCACCTCCGCATCCTTCTGGCCCGGCGAGCCCGGTACCGCGAGGGTCGCCGTCAGCTCGATCGTGGCGCCGGGCGCGATCGTGCGCCCGACGATGTCCGACACGTCGGTGCACTTGCAGGACGGCATGGCACGCACGACCGTGACGGGCGCACCCGACGCGTTGCGCAGCAGGAACCGCGCCGGATGGCGCGACCCCGGCGCCACGCGCCCGAAGTCGATGAGGGGAGGTTCCACCACGACCACCGAAGCCTGCACGGCGGCTCCGGTGACCGGCGGGACCACGGCCGACTGGGCGGGGGCCTGTGCACGGGCCGGGCCGGAAAGCCACGCGGCCGCGGCGAGCACGACGGCGGCGGCCACGCCGCCGAGGCGCGCCATCACAGCGTCCAGAGCCCCAGCAGCTGGCCGAGGTCGTTGCCGTCGACCGCGCCGTCGCCGTTCATGTCGGTGGGGCATCCCACGCAGGCACCCCAGTTCGCGAGCATGATGCCGAGGTCGTTGCCGTCGACCACGCCATCTCCGTTGAAGTCGCCCGGGACGGGCGGCGGCGCGCACGGACCGTCGCCGGCGGCCAGGATGATCTTGTAGATCTGGCCGCCGTGGTCGACGATGTAGAGCTCGCCGTTGGCGTCCTCACCGAACGAGACGATCTGGTTGACCGTCGCACCCTCGATGGATGGCGTCATCGACGAGTTGCGCAGCGTGAACTGGGTCTTCACGCCGTTCTCGTACCGGAACGACCAGACGTTGTTGTTCACGTAGTCGGCGAAGAAGTAGGTGCCCTGCAGCTCGGGGATCCGGCAGCCGCGATAGACGTAGCCGCCCGTGAGCGAGAACCCGCCGGAGGTACCCGTCGAGTGCCCATAGGTGTGGATCGGCAGCGTGAGCGTGGGCGAGTTGGGCGTGCAGCCGGAGAGCCCGGTCGAGTTGGCACCCTCCATGCAGCGCCACCCGTAGTTGCGGCCGCCCGCAGCGCCGGCCGCCTGGAAGTTGACCTCCTCGATCAGGTCCTGGCCGACGTCGGCGATCCACAGGTCACCCGTCAGGCGGTCGAACGCGTTGCGCCAGGGGTTGCGCAGGCCGATCGCCCAGAAGGTGTCGTCGGTGGTGTTGGTGCCGCCGACGAACGGGTTGCCCGCCGGAATCGTGTAGTAGGGAGCCGCGCCTCCCACCGACGGCTTGATGCGGTGCATCTTGCCGAGCGGCGTCGTGAGGCTCTGGCCGGCGCCGTTGGGGTCGTTGGCGCTGCCACCGTCGCCGGTGCCCATGTAGAGGTTCCCGTCGGGACCGAAGGAGATCCATCCGCCGTTGTGGTTCGTGAATGGATCCGACCACGACATCATCACCACCCCCGTGGCGTTGGCCACGTTCGGGTCGCTCGACACCGTGTAGCGGGCGAGCACGTTCGTGCCCGACCCCGTGTAGTAGACGTAGAACTGGCCGTTGGTCGCATAGCCGGGATCGAACGCGAGGCCAAGGAGCCCGCGCTCGTCGCTCGTCGTGGTGCCGCCCGCGACGGCCACCGTCAGGAACGGCGTCGCCCGGAGGGTGTTCGTCGCCAGCTCGACGATCCGGATCCGGCCAGGCTTTTCGAGGACGAAGAGCCGCGAGGCGTCGCCGGGTGCA
>JBJTJU010000138.1:0-4513 GCA_046096165.1 Phycisphaerales bacterium
ACCTGCCGCTCGGCGCTCTCCCACCACAAGGTGCTCAAGCCGAGCGGCAGGTTGCACGCGGCTTACACCCGCAGGTAGAACGCCTCGCCCGCCCGCCCGCGGTACCAGATGAACGCCCAGTCGCCGGACGGGTAGTACCCGTGGTACGGCACGCCGCCCCGCCAGAGGAGCGCCTCGCTGCCCGGCGAGAAGCGCAGCGCCGTGCGGCGGCCGGCGAGCGACGCCGGCACCTCGCCCTGCAGGCGGAACCACGCCGTGCTCCACGACGGCCCCCAGCGCCACCCGAGCTCGACGGGCCGGAACGACTGCGTCGCCGCATGCCCCGGCGCCACCCGGTCGGGCGTCTGCCACACCGACACGTCAAGCGGCTCGCGCGCCGTGAACGCCGCGGGCAGCAGCACTTCCGACACGAAGCTCTCGAAGCGGATCGCCGCGTACTGCAGGTCTGGGAGCACGGGCGGAGTCTACGGACGTGCACTTGGAGCCCCGGACAGCCCCCAGTAGCCTCAGGCCATGCGACCTGCGCACAGCATCGCGGCGATCCTCGCACTCTCGTTGTCCGGTGCCGCCGCGGCCGACATCGTCCACCAGACGCAGGGCCCCTTCGGCGGCTTCTTCGGCCTGTGGGGACCGACCGTCTCCAGCAGCCAGATCGTCGGCGCGCGCTTCGTGCCGGCCGCCGACCACACGTTGACGGCCATCCGCCTGTGGTTCATGAACGACGACGGCGCGCCGGGCGCGCCGATCCGCATCACGTTGCGCGCCGACGGCACGCATGCCGGCGGCACCAGCATTCCCGGCACGCAGGTGATCGCGCAGTGGAACATCGCCTGCCAGGCCGCCGGATGGAACCCGGTGCAGCACTCCGTGACGAGCACGGGCGGCATCGCACTGCGCGCCGGGGTGCGCTACTGGGTGGTGGCGCAGAGCGACGTACCGGGCGGCTTCTCGCCGGTGTGGAACTTCGCGGCGTTCGGGAACTCGTGGAACTCGATCGGCCTGCGCACGGCGACCGACGAGGGCTGGCAGGCGGGTGGCACCGGCGCGGCGCTGACGCTCGTCGTCGAGGGCACGCCGGGGCTGCCACCCGCGAACCCGGACCTCAACCACGACGGCGCGGTGAACGGCGACGACCTCGGCATCCTGCTCGGTGCATGGGGGCAGTGCCCGGCGTCCGGACCATGCAGCGCCGACCTCGATCGCAACGGCTCCGTCGACGCGGATGACCTCGGCCGGCTGCTCGCGGCGTGGACGGCCTGACAGCCCCCACAGCGCGCATCTGGGTGCCACTGTTATTGCCACAGCCAGGGAAAGGTCCTCGAACGCAGGATTTTTCGACCCATTCGCACAAATGCATGATGGGTCGCTACCCTGTTTTGCGTTCCTAGTGACGGAGTCCGGGGTTTCAACCGAGCCTTTCCCTCCTCCCTCTCTCAAGGGAGTATCAAGCGCCCGTCGAGCTCACGCTCGACGGGCGTTTCTTTCATCGCGACTCTTCCGGCTGCGACTCTTCGCGGCGCCCCCGCGCCGCGCGCTCGTCGTCCGCGCGCAGCTTGGCCTCGAGGTCGGCATCGCCTCGCTCCTGGCGCTGCACCAGCCGCCACGCGAGGTACGCGACCACCAGCATTCCCACGATCGTGAACGCGATGGCGCCCGGTCCGTACGGCGACTCCGGCGGGCCCTCGGCGCCGGGCGCGATCACGCCACGGCGGCCGACTTGAAGCCGGACTTGCGCAGGACGCGCACCTTTGCCTGCAGGCGGTCACCGGGGCACGCGGTCTGTGCGCCCGGCCATTCGCGGTGCGTGAGCACGGCGCCGCTCGAGATCCGGTAGTGGGCGCGCAGCTGGGCGATGGTGCGGTTGAGCGCCTCGATCTGCGCCTCCGACGGCGACTGCACCACGAAGTTCCCCAGGCACACCACGCCGATGTTGTGCTCGTTGCGCTCCTTGACGTGGGCGCCCTGCCATCGGGTCAGGTCGCGCCCCTGCCACACGGTGCCGCTTCGGTCGACCACGTAGTGGTAGCCGATGTCGGCCCAGCCCTTGCCGCGGTGGCCGTTTCGGATCAGCTCGATGCGGGCCTTCGCCTCGGTCTCGGTCTTTCCCCAGAACGGCGTCATGCCGTCGTGGTGGACCGTGATGTAGCGCGGCTTCAGCATCGGATCCATGCCGCCGGCCAGTGCCCCGCCGCGCGCCCAGGACGACCGCGGGCGCGCGAACGGCACGGGGCCGGGCATGCACACCTCGGGCACCTTGACGACGCCGGTCTTCGCGTCCACCTGCGGAGGCGTGCAGATCGCGCCCTGAGGCATCTCGGGCTCGGGCGCGGGGATGTCGGGCCAGTCGACGCCGGGCAGGCGGCCGGAGGCCATCCGGGAGGAACCGGAGCTCGAGGCGCAGCCGGCCACGAAGAGCGCCCCGAAGAAGACGAACGACCGCCGCGCCATCGCCGCGCCGAGGCGCGGTCCGAGTTCCGGGAGGGGTTCGTTGCGGGGGGCGTTCATCGGCGTCCGTGCGGGCCTTCGATGCACCTCGTACGCACCGGCGCCGAGGCGGGGTCGCCGCTCCTTCCGTGGATCGGCGCATGCTCCGGAAAGGCTGCAGTTTACGGGGCGTTCGTCGCGTCCGCCGGGGGCGCCAAATGGCGGCGAACGGGCCGGGGAACGCGGGGGTTCGGATACACTTCCACGTCTCCAGAATGGCCGAAGCGACCCCCACCACGCAGCCCGCCGGAGCGTCCCAGAACGGGGCCCCCACGGCGGACGAATACACCTCGTCCACCATCCAGGTGCTCGAGGGCCTCGAGGCGATCCGCAAGCGCCCCGGCATGTACGTCGGCGGCTCCGGGCCCGAGGGCCTGCACCACCTCGTCTACGAGTGCGTCGACAACGCGATCGACGAGGTCATGGCCGGCTACGCCACCGAGGTGTTCGTCACCATCGGCGTCGACGGCAGCTGCACGGTGAAGGACGACGGCCGCGGCATGCCGGTCGACCCGATGAAGCACGAGAATCCGGCCATCAACGGGCGCCCGGCGGTCGAGGTGATCCTGACCGAGGTGCACGCCGGCGGCAAGTTCGACGGCAACGCCTACAAGGTGTCGGGCGGCCTGCACGGCGTCGGCATCAAGTGCGTGAACGCCCTGAGCGAGTGGACCGAGGTCGAGGTCGACAAGGGCGCGAAGACCTGGAAGATCGCCTTCTCGCGCGGCGACGTCACCGAACCGCTGCACGTGGTGGCCGAGCGCCAGTCGGGCGGCCGCACCGGCACGCGCATCAGCTTCAAGCCCGACCACGAGATCTTCGCCGACACCACGTTCCAGTTCGAGCGCCTCGAGCACCGCCTGCGCGAGCTGAGCTTCCTGAACCCGGGCGTGCGGATCGTCCTGCGCGACGAGCGCGTGGACGCCGAGGGCCAGATCCGCGAGGTCACCTTCCACGCGGCCGACGGCCTCGCCGGGTACGTCCGCCACCTGAACGCGTCCAAGAGCGTGCAGAGCCCCGTGATCGCCGTGACGCGCGAGGACGCCGCCGGCGGCATGCGCGCCGACATCGCGATGCAGTACACGGACGCGATGAACGAGACGCTGCTCGCGTTCGGGAACAACATCCCCAACCGCGACGGCGGCACGCACGTCACCGCCTTCAAGCAGGCGCTCACCGTGGCCATCAACGGCTACGCGCGCCGCAACGGGATCTTCAAGGACGGCAAGGACCAGGTGACCGGCGAGGACCTGCGCGAGGGCCTCGCGGCCATCGTCAGCGTCAAGCTGAGGAACCCCACGTTCAACAACCAGACGAAGGAGAAGCTCCTCAACCCCGAGGTCACGCCCTTCGTGAGCGGCGCGCTGAACGAGCTGCTCGGTGCGTGGCTCGAGGAGCATCCCTCCGACGCGCGCAACATCTGCAACCGTGCGCGCCTCGCGGCCGAGGCGCGAGAGGCCGCGCGCAAGGCGCGCGAGCTCATCAAGCGCAAGGGAGCCCTCGACTCGGGCGGCATGCCGCACAAGCTGGCCGACTGCTCCTCCAACGACGTCGCGCGCACCGAGATGTTCATCGTCGAGGGCGACAGCGCAGGCGGCAGCGCCAAGGGCGGGCGCGACCACGTCCACCAGGCCATCCTGCCGCTGCGCGGCAAGCTGCTGAACGTCGAGCGCGCGCGCCTGGACAAGGTGCTCGGCTTCGAGGAGATCCGCATCCTGATCCAGGCGCTGCAGTGCGGGATCGGCGAGGACTTCGACGTCGCCAAGCTGCGCTACGGCCGCATCGTGATCATGACCGACGCCGACGTCGACGGCAGCCACATCCGGACGCTGCTCCTGACGTTCTTCTTCCGGCAGATGCCCGAGCTGGTCCGGCGCGGCCACGTGTTCATCGCGCAGCCGCCGCTCTACCAGGTGGTGCGCGGCAAGCAGGCCGAGTACGTCCTGAACGACCGCGAGATGGGCGATGCGCTGGTCGAGATGGCGCTGCGCACCTGCTCGCTCGTGGTGCGCGCCGACGACGGCAGCGT
>JBJTJU010000139.1:0-3585 GCA_046096165.1 Phycisphaerales bacterium
CCGGCCGCGTGGGCAAGCGCGATGGCGGGCGCGGACGGATGGTCGAATCGGGGTGCGCCGGAGGCGTCGTGCACCACGGGCGCGCGCTGCCACTCGGCGTCGCCGAACGCCGCGCGCCAGGCCGCGATGGCCTCGCCCAGCGCGACGCGGCTCGCCAGGCGCCCCGCCGCGCGCCGCGCGCGCACGTCCGCGCCGTCGACCGGCGCAGGAGTCGACCAGCGGACGACGAGCCCCCGCTCAGCGGGCAAGCTTCGCGACCTCGTCGGCCCACGTGCTGAAGCTCTTCTCGACCGACCCCCACTCGCTCATCTTCTCGAGCGAGAAGCGCTCGGTGGAGCGCTCGTGCGTGAAGGAGAGCAGCTCGCGGCGGGACTTCGAGTCCAGCACCTCGATGCGGATCGCCGAGTAGCCGTAGCCCCCGCGGCCCACCTGCGACTGCGGCGCGATGTTCTGCAGCGGCGAGTTCGGCACGGCCCGCATGATCCACGTGCGCACCAGGAGCGTGCCCTCGCCGACCTCGCCGGCGGGCGCGTAGCGGTCGCCGAACGCCTTACTCAGGTTGTCGCGCATCGTGTCCTGCAGCGAGCGCAGCTGGTCGGGCTTGACGTCGGCGCCCTGCGTGGCGTCGGGCGCGATCGAGGGCTCCTCGACGAACACCTTCGAGTAGGCGGTGAAGTCCGCGCCGGCCGCGCGCTTGACCACCGGGTCCTTGGGAGCGATGGCCTCGCCCGTGCCGGGGGCCATCGGGTCCTGGTTCATGATGCCGCGGCGGCAGCCGGCGGGAACGGCAGCGAGGGCGGCGGCGGCGGAAACGAGCAGGATTCGGGTGAACATGGGCCCGAAAGGGTAGCGACCCAAGGCCCCGGCGTCACACCGCGAAGTAGCCCGCGCCCGGGTGGTGGACCACGATCGCGCTCGTCGACTGCTCGGGGTCGATCTGGTGGTTCTCGGTGAGGCGGCAGCCGATCCGCTCGGGCTGCAGCAGTCGCCACAGCTTCTCCTGGTCGGACATGTCCGGGCACGCGGGGTAGCCGAAGCTGTAGCGGCAGCCGCGGTACTTCTGCTGGAAGAGCTCGCGGATGCGCGGGGAGTCCTCGTGCCCGATGCCAAGCTCCGCGCGCATGCGCTTGTGCCAGAGCTCGGCCAGCGCCTCGGCGCACTCGACGCCGAAGCCGTGCGCATAGAGGTACTCGGTGTAGCGGTTCGAGTCGAAGAGTGCCTTCGCGCGCTCGGTGGCGCGTGGGCCCATCGTGACGCAGGTGAAGCCGACCACGTCGCGCGCGCCGACGGCGCCGTCGCGGAAGAAGTCGCTGATGCAGAGCCGGCGGCCGGACTTCTGCCGCGGGAACGAGAAGCGCTCCAGCTCGCGCGCCGGGTCCTGCGGGTCGAACACCACCACGTCGTCGCCCATGCGCGCGCACGGGAACCAGCCGTACACCACCTGCGGCCGCAGGAACGCATCGCCCGCCTCGCGCGCCTCGGCCTGCAGCCGGGCGAGCGCGGGCCGCGCCTCGCGGTCCAGCAGCGCCTCGTAGGCGTCCGCATCGAGGGCCCCGGGCTTCAGGCCCCACTGCCCGCGGAAGAGCGCGTTCTGGTTGATGAACGGGAAGACCTCGTCGAGGTCGACGTGCGCCACCACGCGCGCGCCCCAGAAGGGCGGCTCGGGGATGCGCTCGACCGGCTCGATCGCGCCCGCGGCGCGCGAGGCCTCGGTGCCCAGCGTGCCCTGCTCCCCGCGCGAAGCGGCGCCGCCGTCGGGGCTCGCGACCGCCACCGCGCCGGCGGCCACGTCCTTGCCCGGCGCGCACGCGCGCGACGCGGCGACGCGCGCATCCACCGCGCGGCGCTTGCCCAGGCGCTCGTCGATCTCGGCGTCCACCCGTGCGAGCGCCCCGCTTGCCAGCGCATCGCAGACCGACAGACCCTCGAACGCGTCCTTGCCGTAGTAGACGGGGCCGCGGTAGATGGAGCGCAGCGTGCCCTCGGCATAGTGGCGCGTGAGTGCCGCCCCGCCGAGGAGGACCGGCACCTTCAGGCCGCGCTCGTTCAGCTCGTGGAGGTTCTGCTCCATGACGGCCACGCTCTTCACCAGCAGGCCGCTCATCCCCAGCGCGTCGGCCTTGGTGCGCTCCACCGCCTCGAGCATCGCCGACAGCGGCTGCTTGATGCCGATGTTGTGCACCTCGAAGCCGTTGTTCGTCAGGATGATGTCGACCAGGTTCTTGCCGATGTCGTGCACGTCGCCGGAGACGGTCGCCAGCACGATGCGCGCCTTGGCGCGCCCGGTGGCCCCGGCCTTCTCCATGTGCGGCTGCAGCAGCGCGACCGCCTTCTTCATCACCGTCGCGCTCTGCAGCACGAAGGGAAGCTGCATCTTGCCCTCGCCGAAGAGGTCGCCCACCACCTTCATGCCCGCCAGCAGGTGGTCGTTGATGACTTCCAGCGGCCCGTAGCGCTCCAGCGCGCGGTCGAGGGTCGCCTCCAGTGCCTTGTCCTCGCCGTCGATGATGTGGCGCTGCAGCGCCTCCTCGACCGGAAGGTCGGCGAGCGTCCGCTTCTGCTCCACCGACTCGGTGCCCTCCGGGAAGAGCCCGATGAAGTGGAGCAGCGGGTCGAACGCCTCGGGCATGCCCTCGGGGTAGAGCCCTATGAAGTGGTGCTGCGGGGCGAAGTTCTCCGGCATCCCCTCCGGCCGGGCGTCGCCGCGGCGGTCGAAGATGAGCCACTGCGCGGCCTCCCACTGCTCCTGGGGAATACGGTTCTGCGGGAGGATCTTGCTCGCGTGCACGATGGCCGCGGTGAGCCCGCGGGCACGCGCCTGGTGCAGGAACGCGCTGTTCAGCACCGCGCGCGCCGCCGGCTTCAGGCCGAAGCTGATGTTCGAGAGCCCCAGCAGGATCTGGCACCTCGGGAACCGCTCCGAGATCCGACGGATGCCCTCGAGCGTCTCCAGGCCCAGGCGCCGGTCCTCCTCGTTGCCCGTGGCGATCGTGAAGGTCAGCGGGTCGAAGAAGAGGTCGTCCTCGTCGAGGCCCCACTTGCGGGTGAAGAGGTCGTGGATGCGGGCGGCGATCTCCAGCTTGCGGTCGGCGGTCTTCGCCATGCCCGCCTGCGGGTCCTCGTCGATGGTGAGCGCCACGCACGCCGCGCCGTAGCGCCTGAGCAGCGGGCAGATCTCGTCGAGCCGGCGCTCGCCGTCCTCGAGGTTGATGCTGTTGACGATGCAGCGGCCGCCCGCGCGCTTGAGCGCCGCCTCGATGACGTCGGCCTGCGTGCTGTCCACCATGAGCGGCGCGTTCACGTGCTGCACGTAGCGCGACGCCACCTCGGCCATGTCCTTGACGCCGTCGCGGCCCACGAAGTCGACGCACACGTCGAGCAGGTGGCTGCCGTCGCGCATCTCCTCCTTGGCCATGCTGACCAGGCCGTCCCAGTCGCTGGCGTCGAGGAGCTTCTTGAACTTCTTGCTGCCGTTGGCGTTGGTGCGCTCGGCGACGATGAGGAAGCTGTTGTCCTGGCGGAACTCGGTGAACCCGTACAGGCTCGAGCAGCCGGGCGTGCGCACCGCGGCGCGCACGGGCGCGG
>JBJTJU010000140.1:0-3357 GCA_046096165.1 Phycisphaerales bacterium
TAGAACGGCCAGTCCACGATGTGGCAGGCCATGTCGCCGAAGGCGCCGCAGCCGAAGTCGTAGACGCCGCGCCACTGGAAGGGCGTGTAGCCCTCGTGGTACGGACGGTCGGGCGACGTGCCCAGGAAGAGGTCCCACGACAGCCACTCGGGCACCGGCTGCGTGCCCTGGGGCCGCGGCTTGCCCTGCGGCCACCAGCCGGCCGGCCGGTCGGTCCACGCATGCATGGCGCGCACCTTGCCCACCACGCCGGCGCGGATCATCGCGTGGCCCTGCCGGCGGTGCTTCTTCGCCATGCGCTGCGTGCCCATCTGCGTGACAAGCGACGGCTTCGATGCCGCCACCTTCGCCAGCTGCCGGTTCTCGTACGCGCCGTGCGCCAGCGGCTTCTGGCAGTAGACGTGCTTGCCGCGGTTCAGCGCCTCCATCGCGATCGGCGCGTGCATGTGGTCGGCCACGCTCACCACCACGGCGTCGAAGGAGTCGGCCATCTGCGCGTACATCTCGCGCCAGTCGGCGAACGCCCTCGCCTTCGGGAACCGCGCGGCGATCGCCGAGCCGTCGTCCTTCTTGCCCCCGAGGCGCAGCACGTCCAGCTGCCGCCGGTCGATGTCGCAGAGCGCCACCACCTCGACCGCCTTGTGCCCGGCCACCTCGTTCAGGTCGCTCAGGCCCATGCCGCCGCAGCCCACCTTCGCGATGCGCAGCTTCTCGTTCGCCCACGGCGTGCGCCGGCGCAGCGAGGGGACCGCGGAGAACGCGAACGGCGTCGCAAGCGACGCCATGACGAACGATCGACGCGTGATCTGCATGCCGGGCATTGAACCCGAAACCGCGGGCGCCGACGGAGGGCTCAGGGTCCCCAGTCGCCGAGCAACTGACCCAGGTCGTTGCCATCCACCACGCCGTCCTGGTTCAGGTCGGCCGGGCCACCCGTGGTGCCCCATGCACCCAGCAGGATGCCCAGGTCGTTCCCGTCCACCACGCCGTCCCGGTTGAGGTCGGCGGGGCGCGCGGGCGTGCAGTCGTAGCGGAACACGCGAAGGTCGTCGATGGCGGCCTCCACGATCGACCCCGAGGCCAGGTCGCGCGCATCGAAGCGCAGGCGCATGCTGGCGGTCGGCGTCACGAAGTCCGCGATGCGGAACGTCTTCTGCACCCAGGCACCGGCGTTCTCGGTGACGTCCTCGAGCTGCACCCACGTGGTGCCGCCGTCGTTCGAGATCGAGATCGGCATCGAATCGGCGTTCGGGGCCGAGCCCTGGTTGTTCGAGTACCAGCGCCAGTAGGAGACCTGCGTGCCGGCACCCGTGCCGTCGAAGATCGGCGTGCGCAGCGAGGTGAACCCGCCGTCCACGTCGGCCGCGCCGATGTTGCCGCCCACCGGGCCGTTGCCCGTCACGAAGCACCGCGTGCCGGTCGGCGTGTGGTCGTCCTCGGGCTGCGCGGCCGTGGCCACCGGGTCCGCGTTGATCCACTGGCCGGACGTCGCCGTGTCGCCGAGGCCGCCGATCAGCCATGCACCGAGCGACTCGCACGCGTCGTCCACCACGTTCTGCGTGCCGGACGCCACGATCGCCGCCTGCTCGCCGGCGGGGTCCTCGTAGTTGCCGTCGGTGGTCTGCACGAACACGCCGTAGTTGACGGTGAGCCCGCAGCTGAGCGTCGGGAACGCGGCGCGGTAGCTGTCGCCGCCCAGGGCCTGCGCCGTCACCACGCGTGGGGTGCCGCCCACGGGCGTCACGCGCATCTTCACGGTGCCGGGCGCGATCGTGCCGCCGGGCGGCGGCACGGCCGTGAACGTCAGCGACGCGCCCGACGGCGCGACCACGGTGGGCCGCCCGTTCGGGAAGCTGAACGTCGCCGCCGGGAAGCCGAAGCGCCAGACGAAGAGGCCGCGGTTGATGTCGCTGCCGATGAACGTGCCGCTCGGGAACCACGGCCACACGTTCCACAGCCCGTTGAACTGCGGCAGGTCGTCTCCCGGCCAGGTGTCGAAGAACGCCGTCTCGGGCGGGTTGGTGGCGCTTGCGTTCAGGTCGAAGACGCGGATGCCGCTTCGGTAGTTGGCCTCGAACAGCTTGTTGCCCGGCCCGATGTACAGGTTGTGGCCGACGGCGGGATTGCCGTTGTTGAACGCGCCCTCCACGAACGGCGCCGACAGGTTGGCCACGTTCATCACGATGGTGGACGTGACGTTGGTGGTCGCGCCCTCGTCGAGCTCGTCGTTGATGTAGATGCGCTGCAGGTCGTTCGAAAGCCAGCTCTGGTGGCAGTAGCGCGCGCCCGGGTAGGTCGTGTAGCTCAGCTGCACCGGCGCGGCCTTGTTCGTCACGTCCACCACGTACACGCCGGTGTTGGTGTTGCCCGTGTTCGCCCCGCCGCAGCAGAAGGCGATCTGCCGGCCGGCGTACGGCCCGCTCGGGTAGGTGAAGACCTGCACCTCGTGCACGTACACCGAGCTCCACAGCCCGACGTAGGCCGGGTTCGACGGGTCGGCGTTCAGGTCGTAGAAGCGCAGGCCGTTCGAGCCGCCGCCGGCGCGGTACAGGTAGCCGCTCGCGGTGTCGATCCACAGCGTGTGCGTGGCACCGGCGCCGCCGGTGGTGATATCCCGCACGAACGACACGCGCGGCTGGCTGGTGTTGGTGCCGTCAATGTTCGCCAGGCTCATCACCTGGATGCCGGTGCCCGCCTCGCTGCCCGCGTAGCAGTACTGGCCGAAGGTCTTCACGCACCGCCACAGGCTGGTCGGCCCCGTGACGTGGCCGACGATGACCGGGTTGGCCGGGTTGGTGATCTCGACGAACGACGTGCCGTTCGAGAGCCCCATGATCGCGTACTCGCGACCCGACGGGCTGACGTAGCCCCAGCAGTCGTTTCCGGAACTGGGCCCGCCGCTGAAGTTGTTCAGCGGGATCCAGCTCTTGAGCAGGATGCCGTTCGCGTCGAAGGTCTCGGCCGGCGAGCCCTCGCCCGACCGGAAAATCGGCCCGTTCACCGGCGGCAGCAGGTCACGCGCCTTCGGGTCGTCCACGTGCGCGAAGGCCACGACCCCGATGGCGAGGGCGGCAATGGAAAGCGACAGGGGTCGGGTCTTCACGAAGGTCCTGATACGGGGCGGACGGACGCCCGGTTCAACGGTACGTCCAGATCACGGCCGGGGCCAGTCAATTCTGGCCCTGGCCCCCGCCCTGGCCACCCTGGCCGCCGCCACCGCGGTTCCCGCGGCCGCCGCCCTGGCCACCTCCGCCACCACCGCCGCCGCCGCCGCCGCCGAACATCCCGCCGCCGCGCTCGCGGAACGCGGCGATCATCGCCTCGCGCTCCTTCTCGTCGATGGTGCCGTCGTTGTTC
>JBJTJU010000141.1:0-2347 GCA_046096165.1 Phycisphaerales bacterium
GCGCGGCTCCTCAAGTCGAATCCGGTGCGCGCCGCGCTGGGGCTCGAGGACCTTGCGGGTCCGTCCGACCGGAGCCAGGAGGAGATCGACCAACTCGGCACCTTCTGGGCCGATGCCATGCAGCGCGCCCGCGCGGTGGCATCCATGCAGGGGCGCGAGCGCGGCGAGGTACCCGCAGGCATCGACCGGCTGATCGACGAGGTGCATGCCCCGTCGCTCGACTGGCGCACCGCGCTCTGGCGCCACGTGGTGCGCACGCCCGACGACTTCACCGGTTTCGACCGCCGGCACGTGTGGCAGGGCCTGTACGTGGAGGAGCTCGAGGGATTCGGGCTCGAGGTCGACGTCTGCATCGACACCAGCGGGTCCGTCGGCGACGCGGAGCTCTCCGCGTTCCTCGGCGAGCTGCGCGGCATCCTGAGCGCCTATCCCACGGTGCGCTGCCGGCTGTACTACGCCGACGCGCAGTGCACGGGGCCGTTCGACGGGTGCGGCACCGAGCCGCTGCCGGTCGCCAAGGGCGGGGGAGGGACGGACTTCCGGCCGTTCTTCCACCGCACGCACGAGGATCGCTCCGAAGTCACGGGCAGCGCGCGCCTGGCCGTCTACCTCACCGACGGCGAGGGCACGTTTCCGTCGCCGCCGCCCCGGCGGCCGGTGCTCTGGGTGGTGACGCCCGGTGGCATCGAGGACCGCCGGTTCCCGTTCGGTGACGTGGTGAGGATGAGGGACGCATCATGACGACGACCGCGACGATGACCGCAGCGACCACGACCACCTCCGAGGAGCGCCGCGCCGAGGCGGCCGATGCCGGAACGCCCTTCGCGCGGCTGCAGGAACTGGCGGCCACGAACCCAAGCACGGTGCTCCAGAACCCTGCCTTCGATCTGGCGGTGGTGACCGATCCGTCGTTCCTCGTCGGCATGACCGAGGACGCCCTCTGCGCGCTGCTCCGGCAGCCGGCGTTCCCGCCGGACCTCATGGTCGCGCTGGCGCAGCGGCTCGGCCGGCTGAAGGGAAACGGCGAACGCGTGGCCACGCGCATCGCCCTCCATCCGAACGCCCCGCGCGAGGCGCTTGAACTGCTGGTCGATGAGCCGCAGGCGCGGCTCCACGTGAACGCGGTGGGCGCCTTCGCGCGGCCGTGGCTCGAGGTGGTGCACGAGATCCTGGACTCCGACGCCGCCAGCCTGGCGTCGCTTCGGCTGCACACGGGCGATTCGCGGGTGCTGGCCGCGTTGGCGCGCCACGGGTGCATCGATGGCGACGACCCCTTCTGCGCGCTGGTGATCGGTGCCGACGGCTCGCACACGCAGGCGAGGTACATGCGCGCCAGCCGTGACATCTCGGAGTCGAACCTGCGCCGGCTGGTGCACGCCTGGGCGGTCGAGGCCGCGAAGCAGCGCGGCATCCTGGCCAGCCACTCGCGCCGCCACCCGGCGGCGGCGGAGTCCGAGCAGCGGTCGGAACGATCGGAGTTCTGCGGTCACCTTGGCCCGCGCGATGATGCGGTGCAGCTGGCCATGGCCCCGAGGATGGCCGACCGCAAGCGGGCCACGCTCGCGGACGGTGCGCGGCTGCCCGATTCGGTGCTGCGCCGGCTGGTCGGGGACCGTCAGTGGCAGGTGCGCGCCGCGGTGGCGCTGCGGCCGCAGCTCTCTCGCGAGGATGCCGAGACGCTGGCGCGTGACCCGGATGCGCGCGTGCGGGCGCACCTGGCGCGCCACACGCGGCATGACCACCTCGTCCTGGCATTGGCGCGCGACGTTGACCTGCGCGTCCAGTACGCGGTGGCGTCCAACCCGCGGTGCTCGCCCGAGATCGAGGCGATCATCACCGACACCGACGCGATCCAGCAGGGCATGGTGCACGCGTGGGCCTCGGGCACCCCGCTCGAGGGGAACGGCCTGCCGATCGGCAAGTCCGAGGCCAGCGACACGTGGCCGGTCGACCACGCCGCGATCCTGGCGATGCGCCACGCCTACGACGGCTTGCCGAAGGTGGCGTTCGTGGCGGGCCCGCGGTGCCCGGTCGGGGTGCTGGTGGCCCAGGCCGAGAGCGCCTCATGGTGGGCGCGATTGGCCGTGGCGCGCAACCCGCGCACCCCGGATGAGGTGGTCCAGCGCCTGGCCGAGGCCGACGCCAACTGGCTGGTCCGCGCCGCCGCCCGCGAGCGGCTGATCGACCCGCCGGACGCGACGAACCTACCCGACCCGATTCCCGCCGAGACATGCTCGGAGCGCCACATGCCCGCCGACCTGCGCGAGAAGCTGGCCACGATGCGCACCGGCCTGCGTTCAAGCGCAGCGGGCCGCGTGCTCGCCACGGTCGAGGACGCCTACAACGA
>JBJTJU010000142.1:0-3240 GCA_046096165.1 Phycisphaerales bacterium
GTTCCCCGGATCGATGTCGACGTGCGAGAAGAGGTGCTCGTCCATGAAGCGCCGGTAGCTCTGCAGCTCGTTCGGCGCCATCGGCCAGTACTCGTCGAGGTTGAACGTGACGACGTTCGCGAAGGACAGGCCATCCTCCCGGTGCATCCGCACCAGTTCCTCGTAGACCGACGTCGGCGTGCTGCCGGTGGCCAGGCCGAGCACGCATCGCTCGCCGATGGCGGCTCTCCCCCGGATGCACCCGGCGATCGCTCGGGCGACCGCGGCGCTGGCGTCCCGCGGGCGCTCGTGGATCGTCACGGGCAGGCGCTCGCCGGGCCGGGTGGTCGAGCGCGGCGGCGAGTGGGGAGCGCTCGCTTCGCTCCGTCGGGCGTCGGCAACGGTTCCCATCGCGTGAGCATCCTAGTGGTGCGTCCGGATGGGACTGCCCTTCGCTCCGTACCATCGCGGCCATGTCCACCGCCCGGCTCGCCATCCTTGTGTCGCCCGTCCTCGCCCTCTGCGCCGCCGCGCTCGCGCAGGTCGGCGCGCATCCGGCGCTCGTCGACAACCTGCCGCCTGCACCCGCCCTCGACAACGGGGAGACGCTGTGGCCGCAGGCCGCCGTGGTCGACGGCGTGGCGTATGTGCTCTACTCACCGCAGTTCGAGTCGATCGTCGGCACCACGGCCTCGGCGCGCGCCGCCTTCAGCGCCACGCCCGCGGGCGGTTCGCCCGCCTACGGCTCGATGCGCTTCGACTGCGCGGTGGGCGACGACCTCGCGGCCGGCCTCATCCACGTCTCGGACATGCAGGTGCGCAGCGCGGCGCTGTCCTCGGGAGGCGACGCCTCCAAGCTGATGGCGGTCCTCCGGCAGATGCTCATGGGCGCCGACTTCACCGTGCAGCGCGCGGCGGCCCTGGAGAACATGCAGCTGGCGGCCATGTCGCCCGCCGCCGGGCGCGTGGTGCCGGGCGCGATGCCTGCGATCCGCGTGGTCGACCGCCCGACCGTGGCGCTCGTCCTCGACGGCCCGCCCGTCCTGCGCGAGGTGGCGCCCGGCGTCGGCATCGCGCGCAATGCCGGGTCGCTCCTGGCCCTCGATGCCGGCAGCGGCACCTGGTTCACGCGGGTCGGCACCTCGACGTGGCTGCAGGCGTCGTCCTACCGCGGTCCGTGGGTCGGCGGTGCGGCGCCCTCCGCCGTGGCGGCCGCCGCCATCGAGGCCGCGCTGCCGCCGCGCGCACCCGGCGCGCCGGCGCCCGCGACCCCTGCGCCCGGACGCGTTCCCGACGTCCTCACCTGCACGGAGCCGACGGTCCTGGTCAGCATCGATGGTGCGCCGGACCTCGCGCAGGTGGCCGACGGCCTCTACGCCGTGCGCAACTGCGGCGCCGAGATCTTCACCGACGGCTCGGGCGCATCATGGTGGCTCCTCGCCTCCGGCCGCTGGTTCACCACGAAGGACCTTGTGAACGGCCCATGGTCGTCGCTGCGCGCATCCGCGCTGCCGCCGTCCTTCGCCGCGATCGACCCGCGCGGCACGTGGGGCAGCGTGCTGGCCGCCGTGCCCGGCACCGCCGCCGCGAAGGACGCCGCATACCAGCAGCAGGTGCCGCACGTGGCCACCCTCGACCGCGCGAAGGCGCAGGCATCGGTGTCGTTCGTCGGCGGCGCCCCGCGCATGCAGCCCGTCGACGGCACCGGCATGACGATCGCCGCCAACGCCACGTGGCCCGTCATCGGGTGCGAGGGCGCGTTCTACCTCTGCCAGGATGCCGCATGGTTCACGGCCCCGGCCGCGACCGGCCCGTGGACGCTCTGCGACGCGGTGCCCGAGGCGATCTACGCGCTGCCGCCCGCAAGCCCCGCGTACCCCGTGACCTTCGTGCGCGTCCTGAATGCCACCGCCGGCGCGGTCACGTACTCGTTCACGGCCGGCTACGCCAACAGCTTCTTCGACGGCGACGTCGTGGTGTTCGGCACGGGCGCGTCGAACCCCGGCCTTCGCCTGCCCGCCCCGGCCGGCGGCGCGGCCGCCCCCGGCGACGACGCGATCTGGGGGGACTACGTCGGTGCACCGATCACCTTCGGGCTTCCGATGAGCTTCGGCTACGCGGGCTGGACGAGCCAGGTCGCGCCGGGCTGGAGCGAGTACGACCTGCAATGCGGCCCCGCGTCGTCGGCCGGCGGCTGGTGGGGCCCGGGCCTTGGCTTCGACACCGGGCATGCGCTGGCCATGGGCTTCGGCGGCGCCTGGGGCTGGGGCCATCATCCGTGGGGCACGATCGACGGCGACGGCTGGTGGCAGCGCCACTGGGGTGCCGCCTATCGCCGCGGATGGTCGGGTGCCATGCGCACCGGCAACCGGGCGGCAACCCCCGGCGTGCCTGCGGCGGCGGCCACCGCTCCTGCCGCCACCACGCCGGCCTCAGCCGCGGGCGCCAGCCCCTGGCGCCACGCGGGCGGCGCGGACGACGACGTGGTCGCCGGCCGCGACGGCGGCGTCTACCAGCAGCGTGGCCGCGCCACGTACGCGCGCGGCGCCGACGGCTGGCATGCGACCGCCGCCGACGGCAACGCGTCGGCGCCGGCATCCGCCGCCGACGCCCCCGGCTTCCGCGAGCAGGACGGCTCGGCCGCGGCCGCCGCGTCGGCGCGGCAGGCGTCGATGGACGGCTTCCGTCCCGACCCCAACCACAACTTCGACGGCAGCCCGCGCGGCGCCTTCGCGCGCGGCGACACGAACTATGCGGGCGGCGGGCCTGGCGCGTGGGGCCCTGCCGGCACCGGCCAGGCGCCAGGCACCTACCAGCGCGGCGGAAGCTGGAACGGAGGCGGCTGGGGCGTCGGCGACCAGGGCGGCACCGCCGCGCAGCGCTGGGGCAACGACTACGATCGCGGCATGCCCGGCTTCAACCAGGACACCGGCTGGACGGACCGAACCGTGTCGCGGCAGGTGAAACCGTACGGCTACGCCTACAGCGGCTGGGCGAACGGCAACCGCGGCTACGGATCGGCCAGCCGGTGGAACGGCGCGCGTCCCGGCGGGGCCCCGACGAACGCGGGCGGCGCGCGCATGGGCGGCGGCGGCGGCGGACGGCGCTGACGCGCGCGCGCAGGGCCGCAGCAGGTCGCTCGTCACGTCGCCGACGCCCGCGCAGCCAGCAAGCGCGAGCGTGACGTCGAACTCGTGCTGCAGGATCGCGAGCACGCGGGCCACGCCCGGCTCGCCGGCGGCCGCGAGGCCCCAGAGCACG
>JBJTJU010000143.1:0-2241 GCA_046096165.1 Phycisphaerales bacterium
GAGGGCGTGCGCGCCACGGTTTGACGTTACTTGCATCGGGGGGCGGTCCGTGGCCGCATGCGCGGGTACCGTGCCTCCACCGCGAGCGAGTCATGCTCGGATCGGAGCCATCACCATGAGTGCATCGAGTTCCGCCGGCACGTCCGGCATCATGACCGTCCCCGTCCATCACGGGATGTTCTGCTGGTTCGAGCACCACAGCGACGCGCCCGAGCGTGCCATCGCGTACTGGACCGCGCTGGTCGGGGGCGATCACGTCGCGGTGCCGCTGCCTGGTGGCGGCACCATGCACCTGATGAACTGCGGGGCACACCACCGGTGGTCGCTGCGTTCGCTGTCCGGGTGCCCGGCGCCGCTTGTTGAGCGCGGACCGCATTGGCTTCCGTACGTCGCCGTGGACGACACCGATGCGGCACATGCGCGTGCGCTTGCGCGGGGTGCGCGCAGCATCGCCGCGCCGGACGACAACGGCATGGGCCGCGGCGCGATCATCGAGGATCCGCACGGCGCGGCGCTCGGCCTGTTCACCGCGGCGCCGGGCGCGACCGATGGCGTGAACCCGCACGGCCACGGATTCATGTGCTGGTGCGAGCTGGTCACGCCCGACCCGAAGGCCAGCGCCGAGTTCCTGGCCCACGTCCTGGGATGGACCTCGACGGAGCGCGACATGGGCGCCTTCACGGTGACCATCGCCAGCGCCAACGGCCACCCCGTGGCCAGCCTGTGGAAGCGCGGCGACGACGATGCGCACCCCTGGAAGCGCGCACGCTGGTACCCGTACGTGCAGGTCGATGCGATCGAGCCCGCCGCCGCCCACGCGAAGGCGCTCGGTGCCATGCTGCCGTGCGACGTGATGCCGGTTCCCGGCGTCGGCCGATGGCAACCCACCTACGACCCGACCGGCTGCGAGACCGCGCTGCTCGAGCCCGCGGAGTGCGCGCCGAAGGGCTCCTGAGCGTCAGCGCCCGTGCGGCTCGCGGCAGCGGGCTGGGTCGGCGCTCACCGCTTGGTCGTTGCGCGCCGTCCAGCGAGCTTTTTTCCATCCGGCCCGCGTCCGGTGCCCGCAAGCGTCTTGACGTACCGCTCGACGTACGCCTTCGCCGGCGTGCGGCGGATCGCTTCCCCGATCACGTCGAGCGCCGCGTCGTCGGCGGTCTTGAAGCGGACGCAGGCGCTTCCCATGTCGAGCCTCTTGCCGGACTTGGCCCACGACCGCTCGAACCACGCGCGCTCGGTCGCATTGCCGTAGACGCCCATCAGGTAGACGCTCAGGCAGTGCTTCTGGCTTGCCAGCGCCGCCATCGTGAGCGGCTTGCTCGGGTCGCAGTGGTAGCCATGCGGCCACGCCCGGCGCCGCACCACGTAGCAGATCATGCCGTAGAGCATGCACTCCTCGTACTCCGTGTCGAGGTTGCGGCGGATCACCTTCCGCACGGCCTGGATCCCGGCGCGGCGATCGTCCGGCAGCGCATCGAGGTACTCCTTGACGGTGGTCGCCTTGCTTTTCACGCGGGCGAGGATAGCGGCGGCGTATCGGGACCTACCATCCCGGCATGTTCACCTGCAACATCGACCAGCGCGGCAGGAAGGTGCGCCTCGTGATCGGCGCGGTGGTGGAGTCCGCCGGGCTCATGCTCGGCGTGCTCTGGTACCTCGGGATGGTTCCGACGGAGGTGATCTGGCTTGCCGCGGGCCTGTGGGCCGGCGGCATGTTCATGGTCATCGAGGGCATCTTCGGCTGGTGCGCGCTGCGCGCGATGGGCGTGAAGACGCCGATCTAGGCCGATGCACGGGGCGCACTGATCGCGGTTCGGGTGCGCGGACGCCGGCTGGTGGTCAGCCGATCAGCGCCGGCGTCGACCTGCCGGGAGCATCGCTCCGATGATCGCCGCCAGGGCAGCGCCGCCGGGGCCTGGGATCGGTGTGAGGTCGCGTCCGTCGTGCGCACCGGCGGGAAGGTCGCCGTCGGCGCCACGCTCAGCGGCCGCTCAGCCCGCGCACGGTCCCCATGCCGCCAGCAGCAGGCCGAGGTCGAGGCCGTCGACCGCGCCGTCGCTGTTGAGGTCGGCGATGGTCATGCCGGTGTCGGTTCCCCACTGCGAGAGCAGCACCCCGAGGTCCTGGCCGTCGATCGCGTGGTCGCGGACGAAGTCGATGTCGTCGCAGGTGGGCACGCAGGGCGGCGGGGCGGCGGCGGTGACGCTGAACAGCCCGCGCTTCGTCCCCGGGTAGAGGACGCGG
>JBJTJU010000144.1:0-7220 GCA_046096165.1 Phycisphaerales bacterium
GCCTCCTCGGCGGCCGCTGCGGCCGCGGCGGCCTCCTCGGGCGTCGGCGTCGTGGCGCAGCCAAGCACCGCGAGGGAAACGGCGGCAGGGACAAACCAACGCAGCGTCGCGGGGGTCTTCATGTCGGCGGTCCTTGACGGAGGTTATCGACAGCCTCAGGACCCGACCTGAACGAAATCGCCAAAGTGCCCTCAGACCGCGGCCGCCACGGCCCGTGGGTAATCGTTGTAGCCCGCGGGACCATCACCATAGAAGAGCTGGTCGTTCCACTCCGCCAGGGCCGCCCCATCGCGCAGCCGCTCCGGCAGGTCGGGGTTCGAGATGGCAAGCTTGCCGAAGGCGATGGCATCGCCGAGCCCGTCGCGCACGTCGCGCACCGCCGCATCCACGTCGCGCGCGTACCCGTTGAGCACCACCGGACCGCGGAAGTTCGCCTTCATGCCCTCGGCCAGCGCACGGTCGAACGGGCCGTCCCAGCCGGCGGTGCCGAAGTGGTGGCTGTAGAGGTGCAGGTACGCGCAGCCGCGGTCGCCGAGCTCCTGCGCGGCGCGCAGCATGAGGTCACGGTCGTCGGGTGCGATCGGCAGGTCCTTCACGCTGCCCATCGGCGAGAGCCGCACGCCGACGCGCGCATGCCCGAACGCCTTCGCCGCCGCGTCGGTCGCCTCGAGCAGCAGGCGCAGGCGATTGCCGATGCTGCCGCCCCAGGCATCGGTGCGGGTGTTGAGCGACCCGGAGAGGAACTGGTTGATCAGGTAGCTGTTGGCGCCGTGCACCTCGACGCCGTCGAAGCCCGCGGCCTTCGCGTTCGCGGCGGCATGCGCGTAGTCGGACACCACGCGGGGCATCTCGTGGGTCTCGAGCGCCCGCGGCATGCCGGCCGGCACCATCTCGCGCCGGCCGTCCGGATGCAGGATGCTGATCTGCGCGATGCTCGCCTTGGCCACGCAGCTCACCGGGGCCTGCCCGCCCGGCTGGTGGTGCGGGTGGCTCACGCGCCCCACATGCCAGAGCTGCAGGAAGATGCGGCCGCCGGCGGCGTGCACGCGGTCGGTCACCAGCTTCCACCCGGCCACGTGCGCGGGATCGTGGATCCCCGGGGTGCGCGGGTAGCCCTTGCCCTCGGCCGAGATCTGCGTGGCCTCCGAGATCAGGAGCCCGAACGACGCGCGCTGCGCGTAGTGCTCGGCCTGCAGCTCGCCGACCACGCCCTCCGGCCGCGCCGCCCGCTGGCGCGTGAGCGGGGCCATGAAGACGCGGTTCGGGCAGCGCAGCCCGCGGAGGTCGATCGGCTGGAGGAGGGGGTGCATGGGGCCGTGATGCTAGGACGGTCCGCGGCATGCGGCATGCCGCCCTACTCCTCGTACATCTCGCGCAGGGTCGCGAGCACGCGACGCACGGTCTCGGAGGACATCGCACCCGCGATGCGGTCGATCCGTGCGCGGTCAAGCGTGCAGACCTGGTCGACGATCACGTGCCCGCGCGTCCCACGCCACGCGCACGGCACGCGATAGGGATAGGCATGCGACCCGGTCGAGAGCGGGGCCACGGTGACCGTGGGGAGCGAGGCATTCAGCTCATCCGGAGACACGACCAGCCACGGGCGTGCCTTGCGGATCTCGCCGCCCACGGCGGGGCGGTGCGCGACGAACACCACGTCCCCCCGACGCGGGCCGCGCTTCACTCCCATCTCCACTCCGTGCGCATCCACTCGGTGTCACCGAGCTCGCCGACCTGCGGCAGCACGCCTTCCCCACCCGCCGCCATGTGCTGCGCCGCCACCGCCCAGCCCTCGCGCGGCGCACGCTTGCGCCGGATCACGATCGAGCCGGCCACCAGTTCGAGCTCGAGGTCGTCGCCGAGGCCGGCTTGCTCGATCAACGCCTTCGGCAGCCGAACGCCCCGGGAATTGCCGATGGCCACGAGCTTCGCGGGAATGCGGGGCATCCACGTAATCATATTGTGATTACCTGCAGAATCCAACCCGGGCGATGACCACGCGTCCCGACCGGCGGCCCGCGCATGGTGCAGCGCCGTCCCGGCGATTCGCCCGAGCGCCGCCATTTTTCGACACAGTCGGTCGACTACCGTCCCCCGCGCATGCAGGAACGCGACCCCGACCGCTACCGCGTCGTCGGCCTCCGGGCCGCGGTCGGGGTGATCGTCGCCTCGACGGTGGGCAGCGGCATCTTCTCGGTGTCGGGACAGTTCGGCGCGCAGGTGGGAAGCGACGCGAATGTCCTCCTCCCATGGGTGGTCGGCGGGCTGGTGGCGCTCTGCGGCGGCCTGTCGCTTGCCGAGCTCGGGGCGATGATCCCCTGCTCCGGCGGCAGCGTCGAGTTCGCGCGCCGCGCGTTCGGGCCGACCGTCGGCTACCTGGTGGCGATGGTCACGCTGCTGGCCGGGTACGTGTTCTCGCTCGCGGCGGTCGGGCTCTTCATGGCCGAGTACGTCGACCGGCTGCTGCCGGGCGACTGGCCGAACCACGCGATCGCGGCCATCGCGATCGCCGCCGCCTTCGCCTCGCAGCTGCCCAGCCTGCGCGCCGGATACGCGTTCAACACCGCGCTGGCGGCCGTGAAGGTGGCCACGGTGGCGGCGTTCGCGATCGCCGGCATGCTGGTGACGGTCGACGGACGCCTGGAGGCCCCCGCCGACGCGCCGCCCGCGCCCGGGTTGCTCTCGCCCGCGGTCGCCGCCGCCACGCTCTCGGTGAGCTTCGCGTACCTCGGGTGGTCCACGGGCGCGGACATCGCCGGCGAGGTGCGAAACCCCGGCCGCACCGTGCCGCGATCCATCATGGCCGCGATCGGCATCGTCTTCCTGCTCTACGTGGGCGTCAACGTCGCATTCCTGCGCGCCATCGCGCCGGCAGCCATGACGGACGGCGCCGGCGGACCGATGGAGGCGATCGGCTCGGTGGCCGCGGGCATCCTGTTCGGGCCGCGGATCGGCACCGCCATGACCGCGGTGATCGCGCTCCTCCTCTTCTCCACGCTCGTTTCCTCGGCGATCGCCGGCGCGCGCATCATGGAATCGATGGCGCGTGCGCGCGAGCTGCCGTCATGGATCGGCGGGCGGGACACGCGCGGCGTGCCGGTACGCGCGATCTCGGTGCTGGCGCTGGCGGGCATCGCCTCGCTCGCAATCGGCTCGCTGGGGCAGATCCTCGACCTGCTGACGGTGCTCGTGAACGCCTTCAGCGCGATGTCGGTGGCCGCGTTGATCGTGCTGCGGCGCACCATGCCCGACGCGCCGCGGCCGTTCCGCGTGCCGCTGTACCCCATCACCCCGCTTCTCTACATGGCGCTCGCCGGCTGGACCATCGCCGCCGGCGCGATCGCCGGGGGCGTGCGCGCGCTGGTGGCGTCGGCGGTGACGGTCGTGCTGCTGCTGGCGCTGCGGCCGCTGGTGGCCGCGCGCCGCGTCACCACTTGAGGTTCATCGGCCCCTGGTACTCGGCCAGCGGGCGGATGATGCGGTTGTTCTGGTGCTGCTCCATGGTGTGGGCGCACCAGCCCGTGATGCGGGCCGCCACGAAGATCGGCGTGTACTGCGGCACCGGGATCCCCATGATGAAGTAGGTCATGCCGCAGGGGAAGTCCACGTTGGGGTGGATGTTCTTGTCCTTGAGCATGATGGCCTGCACCTTGTCGCCGAGGTCGAACCACTTCCTGGCGTCCGGGCCCATCTTCTCGGCGAGCTTGAGCCCCCAGCGGCGCAGGATGCCCGCGCGGTGGTCGCCGTTCTTGTAGACGCGGTGGCCGAAGCCCATCAGCTTGCGCTTCTCGGCGAAGGCGCGCTGCATCCACGCCTCGGGGGTCATCCTGCCGCCGGCGCAGTCGCGGTCGATGTCCTTGAGCATCTCCATCGCCATCTCGTTGGCGCCGCCGTGCAGCGGGCCCTTGAGGGCGCCGATGCCGCCGCACACCGCGCTGTGCATGTCCGCCTCGGTGCTGGCGATGCAGCGGCAGGTGAACGTGCTGGCGTTGAAGTCGTGCTCCGCGTAGAGGATCAGGCTGACGTCCATGATCCGCGCCTCGAGCTCCGAGGGCTTGCGGCCGGTCATGAGCCACATCAGGTTCGCGGCGTGGCCGAGCGAGCTGTCGGGCTCGAGCACCGGCTTGCCCTCGATGGTGCGCTGGATGGCGCCGATCAGGGTGGGGATCTTCGCGAGGAGGCGCTTCGACTTGCGCAGCTCGGCGTCGGGGTCGTTCGACTCGCACTCCTGGTCGTGGTGGCCGAGGATGCTGACGCCGGTGCGCAGCAGGCTCATCGGGTGCGCGTGCGGCGCGGCCTTCACGACCGCGGCCAGCTGGTCGATCACCGTCTTCTCGACGGCGCGCATGCCCTTCAGCTCCGCGTCGAAGGCGGCCAGCTCGGCGGCGGTCGGCTTGTGGCCGACGATCACCAGGTGCGCCACGCCCTCGAAGGTCGCGTTCTCGGCGAGGTCGGCGATCTCGAAGCCGCGGTAGATCAGCTCGCTCTGGGTCACCGCGCACACACGGGTCTCGCCCACCACCTGGTTCGCAAGTCCGCGCGTATCGACGGGCTTGGCGGCGGAAACGGGGCTCGGGGGGGTGGCGGTGGCCATGGTCGGCGTCCTCGTGGAATGCGTTGGGTGCGGCTCGAAAACCGGAGTCTTGGGATGGTAGCGGCCATGTCCGCGGGCAGGCCGCCGCAAGTAGCATCGCGCGGCGATGAGCCGAATCCGAAGCCCGTTTTTCCCGAGGCTTTCCACCGTTATGGGGATGTGCGCCGCCCTCGGGACCGCCGGCTGCGGGGGGCCCCCGATCGTCGACGCAGGCCCGATCGAGCCCGCGCGTCCCGACGCGGCCGCGGCGCCCACCATCGACGCCCTGCGCGACGCATCCGCCTGGCTTGCCGGCCACTACTCGAGCGCGGCGCAGGCGGCCGAGGACGCCACGTACTTCGACGTGCGCCTGCACATCGTGCCCATCTGGCCCGACCGGGTCGACGGCCCGTGGTTCTACGTCGAGCAGGCGATGGCCACGGCGCTGGACAAGCCGTACCGGCAGCGCATCTACCGGCTGGCGGCGGTGCCGGAGCTGAAGGTCGAGAGCGTGATCTATGAACTGCCGGGGAACCCGCTGCAGTGGTCCGGCGCCTGGGAGCACCCCGAGCGCTTCAACGCGCTTGACCCGGCGATCCTCCAGGTGCGCCCGGGCTGCAGCGTGGTGCTTGCCTATGCGGGCCCCGACCGGATGACGGGCGGCACCGAGGGCGACGGCTGCATGAGCGCGCTGCGCGGCGCGGCCTACGCGACGAGCGAGGTGGTGCTGACGCCCACCGGCATGGAGACGTGGGACCGCGGCTTCGATGCCGCGAACCGCCAGGTGTGGGGCGCGACGAAGGGGCCGTACCGCTTCGTGAAGGACCGGCCCGCGCCGATCGAGCCGATGCCGCCCGAATTGCCGGTCGGGGACGAGGCGCCAGTCGTCGCGCCCGCGCCGGAACCGGCGCCGGCGCCCGAACCGGCGCCCGCGCCCGAACCCGCGCCCGAACCCGCGCCCGCACCCGCGCCCGCGCCCGCGCCCGAACCCGCGGGGAATCCGTAGTGACCGCCCACGTCCACCCCGGCCGGCGTCTGCGCGACGCCTGGGCACGCGGCGTCGTGATGGTGCCGGGCGCGTTCAACGCGCTCGTCGCGCGCGCCGTGCGCCAGGCAGGGTTCGAGGCCTGCTACATCTCGGGCGGCGCGACGGCGAACGTCTCGGGCTACCCGGACATCGGACTCATCACGCTCACCGAGATGGCGCGCACGATCCGCGAGATCAGCGATGCCTCGGGGCTGCCCGTGATCGCCGACGCCGACACCGGCTACGGCGAGGTGGAATGCGCGGTGCGCACCGTGGTCGAGTACGAGCGCGCCGGCGCCGCCGCGCTGCACGTCGAGGACCAGGTGTTCCCCAAGCGCTGCGGCCACCTCGACGGCAAGGACCTCGTGCCCGCGGCCGCCATGGCCGACAAGGTGCGCGCCATGGCCGCGCACCGGCTGAGCCGCGACTTCGTCATCATCGCGCGCACCGATGCACGCCACGTCACGGGCTTCGAGGACGCGGTGACGCGCGCCAACCTCTACCGCGAGGCCGGCGCCGACATGATCTTCCCCGAGGGACTGCAGAGCGAGCGGGAGTTCGCCGACTTCGCGAAGGCCTCGCCGGGCCCGCTGCTTGCGAACATGACCGAGTTCGGGAAGACCCCGGACATCGCCGCCGACCGCTTCGGCGAGCTCGGCTACCACGTGGTCATCTACCCGCTGAGCATGATGCGCGCGGCGATGGGCGAGGTGGCGCGCGGGCTGGCCGCGCTGCGGCGCGACGGCTCGGTGCGCGAGGTGCTGCCGCGCATGCAGACGCGCCAGGAGCTCTACTCGCTGCTTGGCTACGAGCCCGGCCGCCAGTGGGACTACCCCGGCCCGCCGGTCAGTTGACGACGATGTCGTAGAGGAACGTGGCGTCGTCGCGGGGATCGCGGCGCCACGCGACGCCCACGTCGTTGGGGCGCAGCCCGCGCGTGCGCAGCATCGGCGGCGGCGGCAGCTCCTCGTGCAGCGTGCGGTCCTTCGCCTTGCGCGGCACCTGGTGCCCGACGAGCTCGATGGTGGCGGGCGCCGGCGTGGCGTCGTCGGGCGGCACGGTGAAGTTCGCGTCGTCGGCGGCGTCGAGGGTGACCACGTAGCCGTGGCTCGACGCGGTCCAGCGGAACTTGCGCTCGCGCAGCACCGCCTTCAGCTCATCGAGGGTCGCGGGCCGCTCGCCGTGCGCCCCCGCGTCGCGCAGGCCCTCGGCGAGGAACTCGAGCCGGCCCCGCGCAGCGACATAGGCGCCGGGCTTCGCGGTGCGCGCATGCTCCTTCCACCGCGCCTCGAACTGGCGCACCTCGGGTTCGGTGTCCAGCCCGAACGCCCGGCGCATGGCGTCGTAGGGGTTCGAGCCCTGGTTCAGGAAGCGCAGCATGTCGGAGAAGTGCGGCTCGTACTTGCCGCCGTCGCCGTAGACCAGGAAGTGCACCATCGACCACGCCTGCATGTACTGCGCGCGGGCGGTGCCGCTTCGGACGGCGGCGTTCCAGCGCGCCGAGTCCATCTGCAGGATGTCCATGAACGGGATGGTGCGGTCCTGCTCCACCGAGGTGCGCACCTGGTCGACCACCGCGGGCGTGGCCTGCCCGACGATCACCGACTTCCCCTCGACCAC
>JBJTJU010000145.1:0-9455 GCA_046096165.1 Phycisphaerales bacterium
AGCATCCGCGGCGGCCTGAACGTCGAGCGGCCGTGGAAGAACTTCGGCACCTGGGACGGGCTCAACGAGTCGATCCCGCTCTGCTACGGATGGGCGCTTCCCATGCAGGGCTGCCACTCGCTGCCCTACCCGGCCGGCTACGTCCTCAACGCACGCATCGCCCCGGACGACATTGCGCAGATGCGCGACCGCGTCACCATCCAGATCCTGGGACGCGGTCGCGGGCGCGACTGACCGGCGTCAGTTCGGGACCTTCACGAAGCTCAGGATCCGCGGCGACTCGCCCGGCCGGTCCACCGACGAGCGGTCGACGGTCATCATGTAGCGCGAGTCGTCCACGATGTACTCGGGGTCCATGCCCGGCCAGCGGCCCGTGAGCGGGTCCTGCCGGATGGTCCGGATGCGCACCCACACCGTGAACACGTCGCTGCGCACGGTGGCGATGTTGGAGATGCCCTTGAGGAGCGAGTTGCGCTCCAGGGCGTCCGTGGCGGTCTGGTCGTAGCGGAACTGCTCGGCCTCCACGACGTTGGTGGTGGCCGGGTCGTCGGTCTCGATGACGGCGCCGGTATTGCGGTTGTCGCGCGAGACGGTGAGCAGGTGCTTGTCGATCGCCGTGCGCCCGGTGAGCGGGAAGCGCTGCGGGGTGCCGTTCGGGAGCGCGGCGGGGATGCCCTCGGTGCGGTAGGCAAGCGTGCCGGCGCCGGCGCTGCCCGGGGTCGGCACGTTCGGGTCGACGGGGGCCAGCATGCCGGCGCCCGACGCGGGCACGGTCCATCGGGTACGGAAGGGGTCGAGCCCGGCGAACTTCGACGACCACGAGAGCGCGCGGTTCCAGCTGTCGCCGACCGCGCCGCCGGCATCGATGCCGTCGGGGATGCCGTTGCGGTTCAGGTCCTGGGCGCGGTTGGTGGCGATCTCCTGCACGTCGGGGATGCCGTTGCCGTCGCTGTCGATGGCGGTGCCGGGCGTGAACTCCGCGCCGCGCGTCAGGAGCGCCAGTTCACCCAGCGTGTCGAAGCCGCGCTCGGCGCGCATGCCCGGGGCCCACTCGCGGTGGTTCAGGGCGAGCGCCAGGTCCGAGCCGCGCGTGTAATACGACGGCATGCCCGGGAACGCCGTGCCCGCAAGGGTGGGCAGCACGTTCAGCTTGGACCGCCACAGGTCGATCGCCTCGGGCAGGCGCACGCGCGGCGCGGCGATGCCGCTGTCGAAGGCGACCGAGCCGGGGAGCGTCGGATTCGGGGTCGCACCCTCGGCCGACAGGAAGTCAAACGGGCCCTGCTGCCAGAGCGGCGGCACGAGCGGGTCGCGCAGCGTGCGCCGAAGGCCGAGCGCCGACGTCGGCGTGTTCAGCGTGGCCGGCGAGGACTGCGAGGTGCGCGCGATCGGGAAGTCGTCGTCGTACACCAGGCGCGTCATGTGCGGCATGGCGCGCATGACCTCGACCGGCGCGGTGTTGATGTTGATGAGGCCCGGCGTCAGCTTGCCCTCGAAATTGCGCGCCAGGCGCAGCCGGCGGTTCTCCGCCGCGGCCCGCTCGGCGAAGTCGATGACGCCGTCCGGCGGAGCCGTGGTCGAGAAGGCGTCGAAGGGCTGCGCGCCTCGGTCATCGACCGTGAAGGCATCGAGGAGCACCACGCCGCCCGGCAGGCGGCTGTTGAAGCCGGAGCCGTTCTGGCGCGGAAGGTTCCCGGTGGCGGGGTCGGCGGCATCGAACACCGGCGGCAGCACCTGCACACCCGAGAGCATGTTCGGTCGGTTGTTGGCGTTGGCGACGGTGTCGAACTGCGCGGGCTCGAGGCGCAGGCGGTTGAAGCCCACCTGGTCAGGGCCGAAGTCCGGCAGCTGCAGGCCCGTCATGGGCGCCTGCTGGACGAACTTCGGGAAGAAGACGCTCGCGGTGCCGCGGGAGGAGGCGGGCTGGGCGAGGATCTCCGGGAGGGTGGCGTAGGCACGCCCCGTCGCGTCCATCGCGACGAGCGGTCCCCACATCGGCACGTCCAGGACCTCGGCCACGTGGTCGAAGTCGGCGTCCTTCTGGAAGAGCCGCATCGGGGCCACGAAGTTGCGGTGGTCGGTGCCGTTGACGAAGCGGGCGTCGGTCACGCCCTTCTCGCCGTAGTTGATGTTGCCGCTGCCCAGGCTCGAGAGCGTGGTGCCCGGCGCGATGCGCCACGCCGGGTAGGCGTACATGCGCCGTCCGTTGAACTCGGGGATGCGCGTCGGCAGGAAGGTCGGCTTGCCGCGCCGGGGCTCGCCCCAGAGGTTGAAGTACTGCATCGCCGTCGGCCAGCGCAGGTACTGCGGGTTGCCGTCGTAGGCGCGGTCGGGCGCCGACTCGAGCGACATGATGTCGCCCGTGCGGCCCTGGGTCTCCTGCACGCCGCCCACGAAGACGTCCTGGACCACGCGGTCCACGGACGCCGTCCCGGTCGAGCGGGCGAAGGCGTACCGAGGCGTCCGTTCGTCCGCCGAGATCACGCCGCGCCCGGGCGGCGTTCCCACCTGCCCGGCCTGCGTGTCGAAGAGCCACTGGCGCCCGCCGCGTGCCCAGGCGACGAACATGTCGCCGTCACGGATGCGGATGCCGTCGATCGCCAGCCCGCCGGGGCGGCAGTTGATCTGGAGGGGCGGCGGGAGCGATCCGCCGGGCCCGGCCGCCAGCAAGCGGGTGACGCGGTCGACGAAGCGCTGCCCGTTCTGGCCGCCCTGCGCGGGGTCGAGCTCGTTCTCGAAGCGGTCCACCACGGTCCAGGTGGGCGCACCGCCCAGGCTCGGGTAGATCGCCCGGCGCAGCTCGACGAAGGAGTTGTTCGGCGGCGAGCCGCCGAGGTTCTGCGACGGCGTCCATCGGTTCACGCCGGCGCGCGGGTCGAGGCCGGGGTACGTCAGGGTCCGGGTGGCGTCGAAGTACAGCGTGCCGCGGCGCGCGAACTGCGTCTCGAAGGTGTTGGTGCCGAAGGTCGGCCCGCCCCACGCGGGCTCGAAGATGGCGTTCGCATCCGGCACGAACGGCTGGCCGGGCTGCGGGTCATCGGCCAGGCTCGCCTCGGGGCCGCTGATGACGCCGTCGCCGTTGGCGTCGATCGGCGCACCGATGTCGAGGTAGTCGAGCCACGCCTGGCGCGGGAACGGGTCGCCGTTCGGGAAGGTCGACGGGATGGCGAAGACGATCGCGGTGCGCGGCTCCTCGGGCGTGCACGGCCCGAGCTGAACGTCCGGGCCGTAGATGTTGCCGCTGCGCGAGGTGCCGCCCGCGGGGTCCGGCACGCCGAAGAAGAAGCGCTGCGGCGCGCCGTTGGCCGGGTTGATGCGCAGCTCGAAATCGGCCAGGTTCACCGGCGTGTTCCAGGGGTTCGCCACCTGCGCGACGAACACGACCGCCGGCTGCGTGTCCGGGTTCGCGGGGTCGAAGGTGACGAAGTGCTCGCCGGCACCGTTGATGGTGCACGGGGGCAGCGAGTACGTGTCCCCGCCGAGCGAGCATGCGGACGCCGGCGGGCATGGCGGCACGCCCGTGGCGGCGGCATCGATCTGCGCCTGCGTCAGCTCGGTCTTCGGGTAGACGAAGGCGATGAACACCTCCATCAGGAACGGCTGCTTCTCGACGCCGATGAAGCCCGCTGCCTGGAGCGCGGGGTTGTTCGGCGGGATCGCGTCCGGGGGAACGCGGATCGCCTCCTGCGGGTGGAGCGGCTGGTCGAGGTAGAGCGTGTTGGTGACCCGTCGCAGGCCGTCGCGCCAGCCCAGCACGTTCGCAGCCATGCTGGCCGTCATCATGCGCGTCTGGGCGATCGCCGCGTCGCGGTCGGCCGCGGTGTCGCCGGGCCGGCCGAAGTACGACGAGTGCGTCTGGCGGTCCCCTTCCTCGTAGAGGAAGGCGCGGCGCATCATGCGCTGCATGTCGATGGCGAAGAGGCGGTCCGCGGCCGCGACCTGCACGGGCGTGGCGACCGCGCCGGCGATCGGGACGTCGTTCGGGCGGCGCAGGTCGATCTTGCGGTTGTCCGCCAGGAAGCGCTGGCGCGCGTTCTCGAAGTCGCTGACGTCGATGCGCCCGTCGCCGTTGGTGTCGCGCACCGGCAGGCCGAAGGGGTTGTTGCCGCCCGGCGGGATGAACACCGCCGCCGGGAACATGATGTTCGGGTGGTACGGCACCAGGTCGTCGCGCAGGTCGACGATGCCGTCGCCGGTCACGTCGTCGGGGGCGCCGTCGCCGTCGAAGTCCACGCCGCGCTTCACGAACGCCGCCGAGGTGCGGGTGACGTCGAGCTCGGTGCCCAGGTTCGAGTGGTCGACCAGGGTCCAGAGCCGCGGCGGCAGCATCTCGTTGCGCGCGCCGGACACCGTGGTCAGCTTGCGGCGGTGGTCGAGCAGCATCTCCGACCCTGAGCGTGCCGCGAACGGGGCGTTCGGATTGTTCCACGCGAAGCGCGCACGCCAGTCCTGCACGCGCGGATCGCCGGGAAGCAGGAACCGCGACGTCTCCTCGCGCGAGCGGGAGGACCGCAGGAACTGCCCGGGCACCACCTCGGTGCTGGTGGCGGGGGCCGAGGCTCCGGTGGCCGCGAGGCCGCCGAACGCCGACTCGAGCCGGCTGATGGTCTGCGGTGCGTTCAGGCCGTTCGCACCGCGCAGCTCGATCTCGTCGTCGGACCCGAAGGGCGTGAGCGTGGCGATGCGCGCGGCGGTGATCGGGTCGACCAGCTCGCCGTTGTTGGCCATCGCCTTGAAGTAGGTCAGGCGGTCCGCGGCGCGAGAGAGCACGAAGAAGTCGCCGGCGCCCGTCGAGCCGCCGAGCTGGAAGTCGTTCGTCGCGTCAAAGAGCGGGATCGGCACGTTGCGCCCGCCGGGGGCGCCTTCGGTGACCAGCCCCAGGAGGCGCGCCACGCTCGGCTGGTAGAGGGGCGCGGCGGCCGTGCCCGTGGGCTGCACCTGGCGGCCCTCCCAGCGGATCGGCGCGAAGCCGACGTCGACGCCGCCGGTCGGGGCGCCGCCCGCGCCCGCGGCGACGCCGTAGACGAGGCGCTGCGGCGTGATGATGGCCGGCGCCGCGGGTTGGTAGACGGGCGTGCCGCTCACGCGCCACTCGGGGTCGTTGTCCGGCGAGTTCAGGAACCCGACCGGCGCGTCGTACCACGCCGCCTGCAGGCCGACGGCCGCGGAATCGTCATACGACTCGCGCCGCGTCGCGAGCGCCAAGTCGGCGGGCGTCTGGCCGATGGTGTTGGTGCGCTCGAAGCGGCTCGCGACGTTCACGTTCAGCAGCGCGCTGTTGTCCATGATGCGCACGGCCACCAGCTGGCGCGTGCTGCGGTCGCTCGAGGTGGGGGCGACGAACCAGAAGGAGTCGGTCCAGCCGTCGCCATCGGCGTCGGCCAGGGTGCGGGCGACCAGGCTGCGGGGGGTCGGCGAGCCGACCGGGTAGGCCGCCGGGGGGAGTCCCGGCTCCGTCCCCGTGACCACCTTGAACTCATCCGCCGGCGTGCCGAACGCCGAGAGCTGCAGGAAGTTCGGCAATGCCTCGAAGCGGCTGCCCGCGTTCGGCACGCCCGTGATGATCGCCTGGTGCGGCGGCGGATTGGCGGCGTTGAACGCGGTGATGCCCACGTTGAACCACGCGTTGCGCCGGCTCAGCCAGTCGTTGGGGTCGAGGATGAGGTACCCACGTGCATCCTTGCCGAGGAGCCCCGGCTCGCGCGGCGGCACGTAGGGAAGCCACTGCTCGTATGGCACGCCAAGGTTCAGCTCGCCGGCCACCGCCCGCTGCTGCGGGCTCGGATTGGCCACCGTGAGGTGGTCCCAGTTCGCCTCCACGTCGGAGATGTCCCAGCACAGTCGGAACCCGTTGTCGGCGGTGGCAATCCAGCTCAGGTGCGCCCAGTGGCTGAAGCCAAGGCCCTCGGGCGACAGCACCGCGACGGCACCGGCGCCGGGGTTCGCCGGATCCAGCGCCTGGAGCGCCAGGTTGCTCCAGTTGTTCGCCGGGGTGAACTCGGCGAAGCGCGGCCCCGGCGGCGCGGGGACGACGTTCAGCTGATTGGCCTGCGCCACCGTCAGCGCGCGCACCGGCTCGGTGCTGGCCAGCCACCGGCTGTCGCCGAAGCCGGGGTTGCCGTTGGGGTTCCCCTCGCCCGCCACGCCTCGGTAGCGCGCCGGCCAGTTGGTGAACGGGATGGTCGAGAACGGCGCGTAGTTGTAGCCGTCGATGAACCCGTCGCCCCCGGCCGCGGCAGCGAGCGAGACGTTGTTCACCGTGTCGACGTAGTCGACGCCGTAGCGCACGGCGAGCGGCTCCGGCGGCAGTCGCGGGTAGTCGCTGCGCGCCAGGAACTCGCCGAAGATCGGCTGCCCCGCCAGGCCGGTCCCCTGGTTGTCGGCCACCTGCGAGGGCAGGCTCGACGGGTCGATCCGGCGCACGAAGAGCGCGTCGGCCACGTGCTGCGCAACCTCGGCCGCCACCGCCTCGACGCGGTGCTCGCGGCCGGTCGCCTTCTGCTCGGCCGCGGCCTGCGCGCGCCCGGACTGCGAGCGCACCAGGAACGCCGTCGCCAGGATCACCAGCAGCACCAGGATCGCCGTCACCAGCACCAGGGTGTTGGCGCGGCGGGCGGCGGGTCGTCGGGCGGCGGAGGTCGGGGTGGTCACGGGGTCCTGCCTGGGGTCACGTCAGTCCTTGCGCCGCTTCGGGACGTCGAGCACGAACTGCACCTCGCGCCCACGGTCAAGCACGAGCCGCGGATCATGGATGATGGCGGTGACGCGCAGCTGCGTCGGCCACGGCGTGAAGTCGTCGCGCAGGACGACCGTGCCGTCCGGCGTCACCACGTACGCCTCGTCCTGGTTGAAGCCGAAGACGGCGGTGTAGACGCGGATGCGGTTCTGCCCCGGGAACGGGGTCGTCACGGCCGGGCTGGCACCGCCCGTGCCGATCCCCTCGACGGTCTGTGCCACGAGCGCCATGTGGCGGTTGGCCACCTCGCCGAAGACGTTCTGGTGCGGGACGAACGGCATGACGGCGCCGTCCTGCGCGAGCAGCACGCCCGCCGCGGGATCGGGCAGCCCGAACCACGGCTGGTCGGAGACGCGCGACGCCGGATTCACCTCGATCTCAGCCCACGGGGCGGCGGCGAACGGCTCGTATCCCCGCATCGTCCAGACGTTGTTCGCGTTGCCGGCGTTGTAGCCCAGGCCGGTCACGGCCCGCAGGACCGCACCCGCCGCGTTCGTCTGGCGGCCGGTGCCCGGCTCCCACGTCCAGTCCACGCGGAAGGAACTGCAGTTGGTGAGGAGCGACGGCGAGACCAGCCTCGCGGTCTTGCGGTCGGTGTTGGTCACGGCCTTCTCGGCGCGCGGCCACCCGAGGAGCCCGACGGCCGGCACGGTGGCGCCGGTGGCCGGCGTCCCGAAGCATCCGCGCATGATGCGGTCGCGCTGGGATGTGTAGTCCGCGACCGAGCCGAGCTGCTGGTTGTTGCCGATGCCGACGATCTGCCCGCCGGCGGGCCACGGCGGCGCACCCGCGCCGGTGGGCCACCCGAGCGGCGCGCCGGGCGAGCCGCCGAAGCCGATCGACCACGGCAGCGACACTGACTGCACGTAGCCCACCAGGTTGCCGATGTCGAGCGGATCCTGGAGCCGCAGCGTCGGCGCGATCTGCCGGCGCACCTTGTCGAGGTCGCTCGCCGCGATGTCCACCCACCCGGACTGCAGGAGCTGGCTCGGCACCATGTTCACGCTGGTCTCGATCCAGTTGCGGTCGCGCGCCTCGCGCCAGAACCAGCGTCGGTAGGTATTGCCGACGGGAAACGGCGAGGCCTGGCCGTTCGAGAGGTCGCCGAAGACCGACGGCGCCGACGACGGCCCAAGCGTCTCCGCCACCACGTAGTCGCGCGGCTCCGGATAGAAGACGGCATACCCACCGTCGTCCGCGAGGAGCGCCGTCTTGCGGGCCAGCACCCACTGCCGGGCCTCGGGCTGATTCGGGTCGATGGGCGGCAGTCCACCCGCGGGCGTCGTGGTGGGACCGCTGGTGCCGGAGCGGAACTCGAGGGCGCGGTTGACGCCGGCGATCCACGTCCACGGCACCAGCGCCGACAGCCCGCCGGCCCCGCCCGTCACCCGGGAGATGACCGGCGGGAAGAGGTTCGGGCTCGCGAGCACGTCGGTGGTGAGCCGCGGCACCTGCACGCCGTGCGCGTAGCGCACCATGGTGGCGCGCGCCTGCTGGCCGCCGCCAGAGGTCACCAGGTCGCCGGGACCCGCCCAGCGTGCGGAGATCTCCGTCCCGGCGGTGAAGAACACCACCTGGTCGCAGCGAAGCAGCTCCGTGGCCGGAAGCTGCGGGTTGAGGAGCGGGCCGCCCGCGGCCACGTTGATGTCGTTTGGCACCTCGACGCACTGGATCGCCAGGAACCCGTCGCGGCAGATCCGTTCCAGGTCCTGGCGCATCTGCTCCTCGAGCACCGAGGACTGCTGCAGCACGTCGGCGTTCGCCTCGCCGGTCGAGGCCACCTTGCTCGCGGTGTTGAACACCTTGCTGGTGGCGATGATCACCGCCAGCAGCACCACCACGGCCACCAGCAGCTCGATGACGGTGAAGGCGCGGCGCATCAGAGGTCCCTTACCGTCGCGTAGACGGGCACCAGCTGCGTGCCGTTGCCGTCGATGATGGCCGGCACGTAGTGGAACGTGCGCACCCCGCGGCTCGTGAGCGCGGCCGCCTCGTAGTCGACGTGCACCTGCGCCGCCGGCACGCGCGGCACGGGCGCGGACAGCCGGACCTGGACCGCATCGCTCGGGTTGCGCCGGCCGACGGCGACGCGGTGGACGTTGCCGTTGTTGTCGACGATCCACTGGCCCGGGAACTGCCACTGGTGCTGCACGGGCGGCAGCGTGGCGGTCGGGAAGTCGCCGGGCAGCAGGCCCTGGCCGAGCGCGCCGGGGTTGGCCGCCACGCCCTGCCCCAGGAGGCCCGTGGTGAAGGGCCCGGGCTGGCCCATGTCGAGCGCCGGCGTGAGCGGCTGTGCCCAGCCGGGGGCGACCTGCGTGACGGAATCGTCGCCGGTGGTCCCCGTCTGCGCGGTGGTGCCGGTCGACGAGAGCACGCGTCGGTACGGCACCGGCGGCAGGACCATCGAGGTCGCGCCGGTCGAGACCGCCGGGTCGTAGGACGAGGTCTGTCCCTGCCGGAAGGCGCGCCACTCGCGCACCGCACCGCCGACGCCCACCACGCGGAACACGAAGATCGCCACCTGCACCCGCCCCCCGGCGCGGCGGAACATGCACTCCCACGCGTACTGCGGGGCGCCCTGCACCGCCACGCCCGAGGTGACGTCCGGCCACCACCGCTCTCGCTGGCTCACCACCAGGAGCGGCGCGGTCAGCGAGCGTGCGGTGCTGTAGGGCGCGCCGTACAGCGTGATCGCGCTGCCCTCGATCCCCTGGGGGAA
>JBJTJU010000146.1:0-5157 GCA_046096165.1 Phycisphaerales bacterium
GGCTCGCGGCCGAGCTCCTGCAGCAGGTGCTTCTGGATGGTGCGCAGCTTCGACATCGTCTCGATCATGTGCACCGGCACGCGGATGGTGCGGGCATGGTCGGCGATGGCGCGCGTGATGGCCTGGCGGATCCACCACGTGGCGTAGGTGCTGAACTTGTAGCCGCGCTTGTACTCGTACTTGTCCACCGCGCGCATCAGGCCGGTGTTGCCCTCCTGGATGATGTCCAGGAAGGGCAGGCCGCGGTTTCGGTACTTCTTGGCGATCGAGACCACCAGGCGCAGGTTGCCGCCCGAGAGGTCGCGCTTGGCCTGCTCGTACTCCAGGAACGCGCGCTCGATGCGGCGCACGCGCCGGTCGAGGTCGTCGGCGCCCTCGAGCACCATGCTCCGGAGGCCGTCGATCTCGTCGCGCATCACCTGCACGTCCTCGGGGTCGAAGCGCTCGGGGTGCTTCTCCGCCTTGCGCAGCTGGTGCTGGATCTCCTTGATCTTGCGGTCCACGCCCTGCAGCTTGCGCAGGAGCGGCTGGATGCGGCTGGTGCGCAGGCAGCACTCCTCGAGCAGCACGGCCACCTTGCGGCGGTTGTGCTCGAACTCCTTCAGGAGCGACGTGCGCTTCTGCTCGCCGGGGCCGGCGTCGAGCGCGTCGAAGATCTCGCGGTTGCGGCCGAGGAGCCGCTCGATGGTCGGGAGGTTCGCCGGGATGCGCGCGGCGAGGGTCTCCTTGTGGTTCTCCTCGGCGGTCGAGATGCGCATCGTGCGGTCGAAGGGCAGGGTGCCCGCGTGCACCTGCTTCAGGATCTGCACGGCCATCTGCGCGGCGTAGTCGCTGGCGAGCGTCAGCCGGCGGAAGCACATGCGCGTGGTCTCGATCTTCTTCGCGAGGCGGATCTCCTCCTCGCGCGTGAGCAGCGGGATGGTTCCCATCTGCGTCAGGTACATGCGGATCGGGTCGTCGATCCGCTTCGAGCCCTGCTCGGCGAGCGCGGCCTCGACGGCCGCCTGGGTCTCCTGGTCGTCGAGGATCTCCTCCTCGGGCTGCGTTGCCACCGCGGCCTCGGGGCTCTCGGGCAGGTGCTGCTCGTCCTCGAAGGCGCCGTCGAAGTCGACCGGGGGGCCGTCCTCCTCGTCGATCATCTGGACCTTCGGCGGCTTGCTCGGCTTCTTCTCGTCGCGCTGGAACTTGAGGTTCGTCTGCAGCGGGGCGTCGAACATCTCGCCGCCGTTGCGCTTGCGCTCGGCCTCGTCGATCAGCTCGATGCCGAGCTCCTCCAGGAGCACGATCATCTCGTCCACCTTCTCCGGCTCGACGAACTCGTCGGGCACGCAGCGGATGTACTCCTCGTAGCTGATCCACTTCCGGCCACGGCCGATCTCGACGAGCTGGCGGAGGACGGGAGTCAGGCTGGAGAGGGCAAGTGACACGGGTGGTGGTCCAATCGGTTCGGGGCGTTCGCTCGGGCCGAGGGGCCGAAGCAGAACACATCGGTCATCAGGAATGTCAGGCGCAAAATCCCCTGAATGGGGATCAGTCATTCAGTGTTTATCCGTCACCGGGCGGCCCAGTCGCACGTCCGGCACCTGCGGCCGGGCCGGAACGACCCGAGCCCGGCAGGCGTCCAAACGCCGTCGGGTCCCGTCCCCGGTTCCGAATGGCCTCCAGACGCGCGGCGAGGGCCGCCGGTTCGTCGGAATGCCGTCCGATTCTTGGGGAATCGATGAGTACGCCGCCGCGGACGCGGCGGATTCGCTCGAATGCGTCGACGGCCTCCTGCAGGCGGGCGTCCACCTCGTTCTCGGACGCCACGCGGCGGGCGCCGGTCATCAGGAGCTCGGTGGCGAGGGTCTTGGCCTCGGGGTCGTCCAGTTCGGCGAGCAGCTCGCTGGCCCCGAAGGCCCGGCCGTCCTCGAGCCAGACGTGGATCGCCTCCATGACGGTGCGCGACAGCGGGTCCAGGAACGACTCGGGGGTGACCGCCTCGGGCAGGGGGAGCGACGTCCCGTCGTCAAGCAGCACGCGGGCCCGGCCCGCGGACGGCCACGCCACCAGCACCGAGAGCAGGTCGCGCTCGGCCGTGCGGCGCGCACGCGACTGCGCGGGGTTGAAGCCCTGCGCCTCGAGCGAGGGGCGCGGCTCGCGCCCGGGGGTCGCGGCGCGCACCGGTTCCTCCGGCGCGGCGGGACGCGGGCCCGGGGCGCGCACGGCCTCGAGCGCCGCCTCGAGCTCGCGCTCGGGCAGGCCGGTGATCGATGCCAGGCTCGACATCACCATGGTGCGGCGCAGGCCCGGCATCGAGCGGAAGCCGAGCTCGACCAGGCGCGCGAGCGTCGCCTCGATCCGCTGCTGGCGGGCGCTCAGTCCGTCGGCGGCGCGGAAGTCGGTGCCGAAGCGGCGCACGAAGTGGGCGAGGGCATCCTCGCTGCGCGCGAGCGCCTCGTCGAAGCGGGCGCGTCCGCCCGGCTGGCGGAGCAGCTCGTCCGGGTCGAGCTCGTCCGGCAGCGTGCAGATGCGCACGTCGACCGGCTCGGCGAAGAACGCCTCGATGGCGCGGTCGGCCGCGCGCTGGCCCGCGGCATCGCCGTCGAAGAGGAGGACGATCTTGTCGGCGAGGCGCTTGAGGACCCGCGCGTGCTCGCGCGTGAGCGCGGTGCCGAGCGTGGCGACCGCGTTGGTCACGCCCGCCTCGTGGCAGGCGATGACGTCGGTATAGCCCTCGCAGATCACCGCGGTGCGGGAGTCGATGATCGACTTCTTCGCGAGGTGGATGCCGTAGAGCCCGCGGCCCTTGTGGAAGACGCCGCTCTCGGGGCTGTTGAGGTACTTCGGTTCGTCCTCGGGGTCGATCTTGCGCGCGCCGAAGGCGATGGGCGCACCCATCTCGTCGCAGATCGGGAAGATGACGCGGTTGCGGAAGCCGTCGATGGGGCCCTGGCGCCCGTCGCGGACGAGGCCCGCGGCGCGGAACACCTCGAGCGGCGGCACGGCGTCGTCGCCCTTGGCGCCGGCACGGTGCTCGCGCAGGCGCTCGAGGTGGCGGACGAAGGAGTCCCACCCGGGGGGCGCGGCGCCGAGGCCGAACCGGTCCTGCATGGCCTCGGGGATGCCGCGCGCGGCGATCGCGGCGCGGGCGGCGGTGCCGGCCTCGGGGTGCGCGAGCGCCTTGCGGAACCACGCGGCGGCGATGGCATTGGCGCGCATCAGGGCGCGGCGCGCGCTGCCGGCGCCCTCGTCGGGGCGCGCCTGGCGGAGCTCGATGCCCGCGCGCTGCGCCAGCGCGCGCAGCGCGTCGATGAACTCCATCTTGTGGTAGTTCATCATGAAGTCGATGGCGTTCCCGGCGGCGCCGCAGGAGAAGCACTTGTAGAAGCCCGCGCCCTTGTGGGTGACCACGGTCATCGACGGCGAGCGGTCGTCGTGGAAGGGGCACAGCCCCACGTGCTCGCGGCCCTTGGGCTTCAGCTGCACGTGCTCGCCGATGAGCGCCGCCAGGTCGGTGGCGTCGAGCACGAGGTCCCGGTCGGATTGTCCGAGCGAGTGGGGCACGGTCGGTCGTTCAGGCGCATCCTGCGCCACGTTGTGCGCCCCGTGGGGCGCGGTGCGTCATGCGCGCGGCACGGCGCCGCGACGACGATCCGGCGATGCGCCGGAGTCTAGGACGCGCTCGGGGCAAGTCAACGAATTCCGGCGCTTCGGCTGCAGCCTGGGCTCAGGCGCCCGCACGCTTCTCGCGGGTGTAGGTGTAGGCCCGCTTGGCGGGCTTGACCACGAGGCCCGCGCGGATGGCCCGGACGGACGCCTTCACGCGCTTGCGGGTGCCGTTCTCCATCGTCTCCACCGTCTGCAGGTTCGGCTTGAACGTGCGCTTCTTGACCGAGGTGGTCTTCAGGCCGACGCCGCCGAGGTACTTCGCCTTGCCGCGGATCTTGAGGGTGTTGCCGGAAGAGGTCTTGGCACCGGTGAAATGGCAGACGCGTGGCATGGTCGGATCCTTCGCTGGGAGGCGCCCCTTGGCTGGGGCGAAGATCGACAAGGATACGAAGGCCCGGCAGGGGCCGCAAGGGTGCGCGCCGGGGCGTGCGGCGCGTGTTATCGGAGGTCGGGCGCGTGCGCGGACAACCCGGCCGCCACCAGGAGCGCGGCGCAGCAGTCCGCGTCGCGGCGGTCGAAGTTGGCCACCTCGTGGCTGTCGACGTCGAAGACGCCCCAGGCATGGCCGGACGCGTCGAGGCAGGGCACCACCAGTTCGCTGCGGTCGCGCGGGTCGCAGGCGATGTAGCCCGCGCCGAGCTCGGCGACGTCGCGCACCACCAGGGTCCGCGCCGCCACCAGCGACTGGCCGCACGCGCCGTGGATCCCGATCGGCGAGCACGCGGGCTTCGGCCGCCGCGCGGCAAGCACCATGCGTCGGTCGTCGGGCTCGCCCGGCACGTCGACGTAGAAGCCGGCCCAGCTGGTGCCGTGCGCCGCGAAGGCGTCCCACCAGAGCGCGGCGAATGCCTCCATGCGTGCCTCGCGGCCGTCGAGGCGGGCGATCCCGCGTGCGCGTGGAAGCAGCGCCGCGGCGTCCGGGCGCGCCATCGCAGCCATGTCCGCCATGTCCGGCATGTCCGGGTGGCCCGCCACCGCGCGGCCCGTCAGGCGCTCTCGCGCTCGCGGCGGCGCAGCTGGTGCAGCGGCACGCCGCGCTCGATGCTGCGCGCGTCGATCGTGTAGATGGCGTTGGTGTTGTCGAGCTCGGGCAGGTGGTACATGAGCTCGATCATGATCTCGTCCACCACCGCGCGCAGGGCGCGCGCGCCGGTGTTGCGCGAGAGGGCACGGTCGGCGATCAGCTCGAGCGCGTCGTGGGTGAATTCCAGGCGCGCGCCCTCCAGGCTGAACATGTGCTGGTACTGCTTGATGAGCGCGTTCTTCGGCTCGGTCAGGATCTGCACCATCGCCTCGCGCGAGAGCGGGTGCAGCGGACAGAGGATCGGCAGGCGGCCGACGAGCTCGGGGATCATGCCGAACTCGAGCACGTCGTCCGGGGTGACCTGGGCGACCATCGCCGATCGCTCGGCCACCTTGTCCTCGAACTGCTGCGCCTCGGCGGAGAAGCCGATGCGCTTGCGCCCGACGCGCTTGCGCACGATGTCCTCGATCCCCTCGAAGCTG